>NZ_CALKTS010000226.1 GCF_937997595.1 uncultured Campylobacter sp.
AGAATTAGCCAAATTTTACCCGGAAAGGATACTAAATGAAAAAATCGCTATTTGCGTTGGCGCTTATCGCCTGCTTTGCGTTAGGAGCGTCCGAGCTTGAGACGCTAGAAAAAGAGTGCAATGACGGCAATATGGAGTCTTGCCTTAGAGCCGCTTTACAATACGAAGACGATACTAAAACACTTAAGCTGCTTGAAAAAACCTGCGACGGCGGATATGAACTCGGCTGCCTTACAATGTCGGGCATATTGATGCGAGAAAATCCTAAAAAAGGCATCGAATATCATGAAAAAAGATGCGATGCGGGAGACGCTATGTATTGTGGGCTATTGGGATCAATGTATAGTGACGGAGATGGAGTCGAAAAAGATATATCAAAGGCTATAATCTACCATGACAAAGCTTGCAATCTAGGGCAAAAGCTATCAGCGCTATCATGCGGTATGTTGGCAGAGATGTACCGTAAAGGAGACGGCGTAAAAATAAATTTAATGAAAGCGGCGATTTATGATAAAAAAGGTTGCGACATAGCGGACGAGCTAGCGAGTTGCTATAATTTTGCGCTATTTAACTACAACTCTAACGATAAAAGTAAAGCTGCGCGGTATTATAAAAAAGCTTGCGATTTAGGAAAAAATAAAAATTCTCCTTTTATGAATCTACCCGAGTTTAAAGAACTTTGGCAAAAATCCTGCGATATGTATGAGCTGCTAAAATAGCGCGCCGAGCCGCGGCTGGTACGATGCGCGCCGAGCCGCGGCTGGTACGATGCGCGCCGAGCTGCGGCTGATACAATACGCGTCGGCTGCGGCTTAAAATTCCGCTGCGTCTAAATTTAAAACGCAAGCAAATTTAAAGCGACGATAAAATTTTAAATTAATCGGGCGATATGCGGCAGAATTTAACGTAAATTTACACGGATCCTGCACAGATTTTGGCGCGAGCAAAGCGTTAAAATAAAGAGGCAGATTTGTCATAAGCAAATGCGTGCTAAAAGCATAGATTGGTACGCAGCAGAATTTTAAGTTAGAATTACGTAGCCTTATG
>NZ_CALKTS010000227.1 GCF_937997595.1 uncultured Campylobacter sp.
AATCCCGCCGCGAGCAGGACGAGCCAGCTCTACGCCTAAGCACGAAGGAGCTGGTGCTGGGTGCGATCGCTACCAGCATCGATGCTATGGCCGTGGGCGTGACCTTTGCTTTTGGCGAGATAAACATCCTCTACGCCTGTAGCGTCATCGGGCTCGTCTGCTTCGCGCTATGCGTCGCGGCATGCTACGCAGGCAAGCTAACGGGCGAATACCTGCACTCAAAGGCGCTCGTTTTAGGCGGCGTGATTTTGATCTTAATCGGGGTTAAAATTTTGCTCTCGCACCTCGGCGTTATCTATATTTAGCGGCGCGGATATTCAGCGGGCAGATGAGGTAGGCGCGGTTAAAGTACTCTGCCGCGATAGTGGCGTAACGATACGTAATTTTAAAATTTATAAAATTTGAGATTTATAGAATTATAAAAAATTTCGCGGATTTTCTAAGCGGTGGGATTTAAATCCGATTAGGCACGCGGCGGGAACGAAAATGCGCCGCTTCAATACTGCAAATATGGCTAAAGCGCAGCTCAAGGTATTTGTCGCGATACTAATGCAGTAGTGCGACGGGCGAAATCTTAAAATTTGAAATTAGGCAGAATTCTAAAATTTCACCGCATTGTGCTTTCTTAGAATTTTACAAAAAATTTAAAATTTCTTAATCTTTTGCATTGGAAAAAAGGAATAATCTTTTTATTGCTTTGTTTTTCTCTATGGTTTTTAATTTTATATCAACAACCTGATGGTAAAGAATATATTTATCTTCTTTTAAATAAGCAGACAGTTGGAAGAGCTTATAAGTCTTTTTCTCATGCTAGACCTTTTTATTATTATTTTGTATATATTCCTCTTACTTTTTTTCCCTATGGTTTATTTTATATTTATGGATTTTTTAAATATTTGAAAAATTGGAAAAAGAAAAGAGAATGGACATTATTTGAAAAATGGACTTTTTCTTGGTCTATTCCACCTTTAATATTGCTATCTGTTGTAAGTGGAAAACTCCAAATATATATGTTGCCTATCTGCATAGGAATGATATTTTTAAGTCTTATTGTAAGAGATGAGCTAATAGAAAAATATTCAATTATAAAAAATATAGAAAAATATATTCAAAATTTTATAATTATTTTATATGCTTTTCTTCCAATAGGACTTCTTATCTATAACAATTATTTTGTACAATAAAAAATTAACTTTTATATAATAGAAAAAAATTGTATAATACAATTGAAATATAA
>NZ_CALKTS010000228.1 GCF_937997595.1 uncultured Campylobacter sp.
GCTAAACGTGCCGCCTATGCTAAAAGCCTATATCGACATCGTCTTTTCGCACGAGTTGGTGGGTTCCGGCGTGCTTAAAGGCAAGGTCTTGCAGCTTGCGCTAAGTGCTAGTACGCCGCTTAGCGAGTACTCTAAGCAGGGTGCTATCGGCTTTAGTCTGGATGAAATTTTAACGCCGCTTAAGATCGCGGCAAACTACTGCGGGATGGATTTTGCCGTGCCGTTTATCAGCGGCGGATTTGAGCCGGGCGAGTTTGGCGACGATGCCGTAGATGCCGCGGCTGCACGCTTCGGCAAACTTTTACGAGGCGAACTAAGCCCCGGCGAGTATCAAATTTAGCAAAGCAGATGCCCGCTACCCGAGGCTACGAGCCGAAATTTTACGAGGGCGAATTTTAGCCGCGAAACTGCTACTTTTAACGAACCGATCGGCAAAAGCTCAAAAAATCGTTCGGGTTTAGGGCAAGGCGAGCGGTTTGACGATCTATCCGTGCTGCTATCTATCGGCGGGCGCGGTTAGCGCGTGTCGCTTTGATCCGGATCGGCTCCCTCTCGGTGCGGACATCTGCGTGAGGATCGATCGCTACTGCGCAAAGCGGCGGCGCATCGCGAGCGCGCAGGGCAAAGGCGGGTCTGCGTTTCATAAATGTCTTGCGCGCAGGCTTCGCGATGAATGGATACAAAGCCTGCGCGAAATGCGCACTGCGGCAAAATAGGGTAAGACCGCTCTTGGTGTTATTTGGCTGGATGTCGCGCGGGGCGCATCTGCGCGCATGAGAGAAAAGAGCGCTTATAGCGGGATTTGAGCTGCTACGAAATTTGATTTATCAAAAAAGATTTTTGAAGAAGGAGCGAAATTTATAAAATTTCACTCTTTGATTTTGTGATGTTTAAAGCGTGCACATCGTTTCGCGCAATGCAGGATTATTTCACGCCAACTATGATTTGAGTAGCTTTGATGATCGCGGTTACTTCGTCGCCGACTGCTAGCGCCAAATTTTTAACGGAGCTGTTTGTGACGATCGCGCTTAAATTTTCGCCGCCTGCGCTTCTGACATCGATTTCAGCATTGATTGCGCCCTCTTTAACGGCGGTGATTTTGCC
>NZ_CALKTS010000229.1 GCF_937997595.1 uncultured Campylobacter sp.
CAAGTACCCGGTCGCCATCAGCGGCGCGCACTCTAAATTTAGGCTCCACTCGCAGTTAAACAACTCACTTATCCGCAACTACGCCGAGATCGCAAACCGCGAACCAGCACTCATTAGCCCCGCCACGGCAAAGGCGCGCGGCATAAAAACGGGCGACGTGGTGAGGATCTACAACGACCGAGGCGAGATCCTCTGCGGCGCGCTGGTGAGCGAGCGAGCGCAAGATAACGTCGTGATAGTAAGCGAAGGCGCGTGGTACGACCCGGCCGTCTGGGGCGAGCGTAGCCTATACAAACACGGCAACATAAACGTGCTAACCAAGGACGTGCCTAGCTCGCAGCTCTCGCAAAGTAACACCGCGCACACGAGCATGGTACAGATCGAGAAATTTAAAGGCGAACTGCCGAGCGTAACGGCGTTTGATAGACCCGCGACGATAGAGGCTTAGGCTTTGTGATTTAAATCTGAGCGGTGAGCTAGCCGCTCAGATTGTTCCGGCTACTTTGGAGCTATCGGCTAGCTCATAACAAATGATAGACCTAAATTTTAAGCCGAGGGCGTTAAATTTTGACTATTTCACTTTGAAATTTAACTGCCTAAATTTCGCTAAATTTCACTTTGGCGGCGGGATTTGTCATAAAAATTTAACTTCATCGGCAAAGTTTTGATTAAATTTACCGTTACGCCTTTATAAATTTTAAAATTTATCTACTATTTTTGCGCTATAATACTTGTAATGCAAATAATGCAAAGGGGGAAATGATGCAAATTTCGGTAAGACTAGATGAAAGTATAGGAAGCAAACTCGAAAAGCTGGCACAGGACACCAAACGCACGAAGAGCTTTTACGTACAGGAGGCTATCAAGCGATTTTTGGAGGATATGAGCGATTATATGGACGCCGTGGAAGAGTTAAAAAATATAGAAAGCGACCCCGAGCCGCAGTTTTTTACGATAGATGAAGCCGCACGCGAGCTTGGCGTAAAAATATGAGAGTTAAATTTAGCAAAAATGCGCTAAAACAGCTTAAAAAGTTAGATAAAAGCGTGAGCGTAAAGATACTCAAAAAGCTAAAAGAGATAGAAACTCTTGAAAATCCGACGGGCGAGGGCAAGGCTTTAATGAATAATTTAGCGGGATTTTGGCGTTACAGAGTCGGCGGATACCGCATAATCTGCAAGATCAAAGATGACGAGCTAGTAATCCTGGTAGTCGGCGTCAAAAATGGAAGCGAAGTCTATGATAGCAGCTTTAGCGAAGAATAAGTAGCGGAAAAATATCGATTTACTAGCGGCGGCTTTGAAATATTACTGATCTGTATTTACGCGCGCGAACGCAAAAATAAGCGTAGAGGCTCAGCCGCAGGTCTATCTAGCGCGATGTTGCCTTTGTCTTTTAACGATGTTTAGCTCGCAAAGTGCTGCGGTCGCTGTTTAAACGCCTCGCGCAATGAATGCTCAAGCGGTGCGAATTTCGTCACATTCGTACATTAATAAGCACGCAGACCTTCCGTGCCGCAACCGGCGCGCGAGGCTTATTTGCTAAATTTCGCGCGCCGCTGTTCGCCGTTTTATCGTCAAATAGGCTTAGCGCGCTTTCTAGCTCTTGTGCCAAAGCCCTACCAGCCGTTTATCGCAAACAAAATCGCTAAGTTTTTCTGCGCCAAGAGCTCGTCCGAGAGGCGGTCGTATTCGTCCCCAAGCCCCATTTCTTGCGCCATAGACGGCGGCTCATCATCCCAAGAACCCATCGCACCGAATACATCGGCGATCCCCGCCGCGGCAAACGCCCTCAAGCTCGGCTGCGGCAGCGCTGCAAACGAAACGGCGTAATACTCGCCCACAGCGACTTCGCCCCGCAGCGTCTTAAGCGCATTATCAAACGTCTGCGCGAAGTTTTCGCAGCCTATCTTGCTCGCAAAATCCCTGATTTACACTAAAACATTCTCGAATTCTGCGCTGTTATCGCGCGCGTTCAGCGCATCCCGCGGCATACCGCACCAAAAGCGCTCGGCATATTTCACGCGCCAAGCCTTTTTGTCGCGATCGTATTTCCACAGCAGCGCAAAAATGCTGTTAAAGCCCTCAAAACGACATACGACGCCGTTTGCATTCGCGTCGCTAAATCCTAAAAGCGACCTATCTTTTACGCGAATCGGCAGGCTAAGTCCCACCTCTTTTAGCCCAAACTCTAGGCACCGCGCTATCCAGCGCCACTGCGTGGAAGCGGGCTCATCCTCTCGCCCTTTTTGCGCGACTTGCTCGGTAAAAAATTTGCGCTCCTTTTTGCAGAAACGACGAGCCCGTGCTTTCGTCGGCGCCTTTTTCGCTTGCTATTTTTTCATTTGGCGCTTCTTTGCCGTTCGCGCGCTTTTGTTTCACTGCCTCGCCGCTCTCGGCAGTTTTGTCCGTCGCACTGCTCTGTACTGCACCGTACGCATCTTTTTGCTCCGCAGCTTTACTTGCGTCGTTTACGCTGCCATGCGCTGCGCGGATCGCGCCCTCTGCGGTGCGGAAATGCTCCTTTGCAAACTCAAGATTTAAAAATTTTATATATTTTTGATCCTGCGGCAGTGGCTTAGGATTGCCGCACAGAGCTGATTTTAGCGCGACGCACAGCGCGCACGAGAGATACACTTCGCCGTTTATAGATATCCTTAAATTTAGACGCTTACATTCATGCGTGGGATTATTCACACACGGCGTAGAAATTTGGCTACGACAAAAATTAGCCGCCGCGAGCGTGAAATTTTAAAAGCAACCGCCGTATCGAAAAAAATGTCGCTATAAATTTAAAGTAGCTCTCATCGGTAAAATTCTGAAGCCGAAATCCACGAGCAGCATGAGCAAGGCGATGCGGGTTAAATTTACGCACACTTTAAAAACGACAAACCGCTTTAAAAAATTTCAACCGCGCTCGCGCCATGAAATTTTAAAAGTAAGCTGCCGCACCGAGCTACCGTAAAATTTAAAGCGAATTAGCCACATGGTTCCGCGTGATTAGACCAAAAAATCGCGCCGTAAAATTTTAAAAGTGGTACCGTGCCGAGCTTCCGCTAATACCGAGCAAAACGCGCTATGAAATTTTAAAGACAAGTCGCCACGCCTACGCTGCCACCAAATTTAAAATAAACCGATCGTACCGCAAAATTTTAAAAGCAAGCCGTTGCGTCCAAACTAGCTAAATTTAAAATTAAGCAATAGCGCCATTTGCGCTACGAATGCCGCTCGTCCGCAAGCCGCGCCCGCAAAGCTGCCGCTCGCAAGCTCTACGCCGCAAGCGCCTACGCTACGACGTTTGGAAACTCATAGACCACGCGGCCGCTTTTGATCGTGCAAACCGCGGCGCCCGTAAGCTGCTTGCCGAAAAGCGGCGAGTTGCGCGATTTGGACT
>NZ_CALKTS010000230.1 GCF_937997595.1 uncultured Campylobacter sp.
CTCAAAGTTTGAGTAGTCGCGGCTTGCGCGCTCGCTACTTGGCTTGAAGTTTGGATTGCCGTAGGTTTCCCACTTGTTTCTTGAGTTTGGGCGGCTACGAGTTGCAAATTTGCGATTCGAACGTCTGAAGTTTGAACCGCTGCGGATTGCGCATCTACGTCTTGGGCGCTTAAATTTTGTTGCTCGGCTATGGACTGCTTGGTCGCGACATGCTCTAACATGGGTTGCGCGGTTGTGGCTTGAGCCTCTGCTGGTTGTGTCGCTGCTTGGGCGTCGGATACTAGGTCGTTTGAAATTTTATCGTTGTTCGCCGTCGCTTCATTATCGGCTTTAAGATCGTCTGAAATTTCATCTCTGTGCGCCTCGACGCCGTATGTGGCAAGAAAATCCTCATCGCTTTGGACGTTAAAATTTTCGTCGTTATAAATCTTCGCGCCGCGCGCCTGAGGTTCCTCGCCGTCCAAAATTTTATCGCTCACAGCCTCTCCGCTGTGGATATTTTGGCTGGGCGAGGCTTCTGCGCCATTTGGAATTCCGTCGCTTAAAATTTCATTCGCCGCGCCGCGCCTTGCCTCGCAGGCAAGAGCTCCGCTGCTTTGAGGATAGTTTGAAATTTCGTTGCCCAAAATCTCATCATTTTGCGATCTGCCGTTTAAAATTTCAGCGGCGAAGCTTTGCGAGCTTGAAATTTCGCCGTTATCTAAAATTCCGTCGTCATTTAAAATTTTATCGCTGCTTGAAATTTCGCCTCTTAAAATTTCACTGCCGCTCGGAATTCTGTCGCTGTTTGAAATGTCGTCGCGCTCGCCGAAATTTTCCGCGCCGCCCTCCTTGAGCTGCCTATTTAGCGCGGCTAGCATTCGCACGCTGCGCGGCGAGCTCTCGTGTAGCGCAAGCAGTACCGCCGCCTCGTCCGCGCGCAGCCCACAGCCTAAAAGCGCGGACGCGCTTAGATATTTTTTGATCAGCTTTTGCGCCGCAGCGTCGCTCAGCGCGGCTTTGTATTTGGGCGCGATCCTGCCCGGCTCGCTTACGATTTTTGGGTTTACGAACTGCCACGAGCCGAAGCTCTCGTCGCATTTGCCGTGGATGAAAAATTTTTTGCCGCGCTTAAAGGCGCCGAAGTGCCAGCTTTTGGCGTTGAAGATCACGATTTTAATCTCGCGCTCCCAGCTGAGGCAGTGCGCTGTGACGATGAGCATCGAGCCGCGCCTGTGCTGGAAAAGGCACTCGACCTCCGCCGTGCTCTCGCCCGCGCAGGGCGCGTCCCCCACGCTCAGATCGTCGAAGCTTTTGGGCAGAAGCAGCGCCAGATCCAAAAGCGTCGTAATGCCCGCCTTTTGCAGCGTCGCCGCGTCTTTTGCTTCAAAAATCAATTTTCATCCTTTAAATTTGATAGGCGTTAAGCCCTCGCGCTGTGAAATTTTACGCGTTGAAGCGAAATCACCCGCCTAAATTTGATCGAAATTTTACGCGCCGCATCGAACGCTTGCTTAAATTTGCTCGAGATTTCGTTATTGCGGCAAATTTACTCGCCTGCTGCGCCTGTAAATTTTACCCGCCTTGCGTGTGTTTTGTTTGGCGGCTGTATCTTTGCGGAGTGCGCCGGGTTTTAAAAACAGAGCGCGAGCGCTTGAAATTTCACGACGCGATTTGCGAACCGTATGATCCGAAAGATATGCACGCGCGCATCATCTTTTAAATTTCACTACGCGGCTTGCAAACGGCTTGTGAAATCGAGCTCTTATTTTTGCGCGCTGAAATTTTACCGAGCCGCGCACGGCGCCTTTAAATTTAGCCGCTTTTGTAAGGCTCGCAAATTTGGCCGCTTTTGCAAAGCCCGTAAATTTTAACGCGATGTAAGCGCGGTTTTAAATTTAAACGCACAAGCCGTCCGCAAACGGAGCGCAAAAGTAAAATTTAGCGCCGTTCGCGCCGCTTTATAAATTTAAAATTTACCCATTTATGCCGATCACGGAGATACGCGCCGCGACGAGCTAAATTCTAAGCCCCTTTTTCGCGGCGGTCTCGTCGCAAATGACGGAAAAGCTTAGGTTCATGATCTCGTCGTGCGACTTGATGAAATCGTTGAGCGCTCCTAGTTTTAGCGCCTCGATGCGCTTTAAATTTCGCTCGAACTCGCCGAATGCGTAGCCCTTGTAATACTCGCTCTGCGCGATCGCCGCGCGCTTAAACATCGTCTCTTTTTGCAGCACGGCGCTTCCGATCAGGAATTTTTTGGCGCTTTTCAGCTCCGCTTCGCTCACGCCCGAGGCGATAAACTTCGCGATCTCCTCTTTTATGAGCGCAGCGGCGTTTTGTAAATTTTCGTTTTTAGTCTGCAGATAGCCCCAAAACTCGCGGCGGCTAAGCTCGAAATCGCCGCGCGCATAGACCGAATACGCAAGCCCGTGTTTGACGCGGATGCGCTCCATCAGCCTGCTGCCGAAACCGCTGCTTCCGAGCACGAAAAGCGTGGTGTTTGCGATGAACTCCTGCTCCTTTGGCAGCGTAAAGGGCGCGCCGAAGTAGATGTATGCCTGCTGCGTCTGCTCCTTTTGGATCTTTATCTTTTTCGCATCGCTCGGCGTGAAAAACGGCAGTTCGCACTTTTTGCCGCTTGAAAAGAGACTTAAAATTTCTGCGATTTTCGGATTTTTGTCGCTCATGTCGCCGCATAAAACGACGTACAAATTCTCCAAACTCAGCGAGGCGAAAAACTCCCGCACGTCCTTCATAGTGATCCGCTCTATGCTCGCCTCGTCGCCTATGAGCGGCCGCTCGAGCCTCGTGCGCGGATACAGAAGCGCTTTTAGGTTGCACGTCGCGATGTAATCAAACTCGCTTTTTAGCACGGCGATCTCGCCTATGGTTTGCATTTTTAGTTTTTCCAGCACCGAGGGCGTTAAATTGGGCTTCTTAAGCAGCTCTCGCAGCATGTCTAGGCCGAAATCGAAATGCTCTTTTAGGCAGTTTAGCTGGATGCCGAAGGTTTCAAAATTGCTCGCGGCGCTGATCTCGACCGCGCGGATATCGAGCTTGCGGTGAAATTCGCTCACTCCCAGCGTCTTTGAGCCCTCGCCCAAAACGCCCGCGCAGATGCGCGCAAGACCCAGGGTCTTCTCGCTCACCGCACCGCTTGCTTTAAAAATTAGCTTGAAGCTCGCCACCGGCAGCGAATCGTCGAACTGATACAAAAAGTCGATTTTAGCGCTCTTGCCGCCTTTGGTTTTAAGTGAAATCTCTTTTTTTTCCATCGTTTTCCTTTATAAAATTTTTAAATTTCATCGCTCTTACAGGCGCGGTTTTAAAATTTTGACGCAGCCAAGTCGTTTTTGAAATTTGCGCCGGGCCTGCTTTTAAAATTTCGCTAAAACGAGTTTTCAAAATTTTCTTCAAACTCGCTTCTAAAATTTCGCGCTAGGGCAGTTTTTCCCGTCCTGCTTTAAAATTTTAAATTTAATCGCGCCGTACGTTTTGTAAAATTTCAGCGCCCCAAACGGCTCCCCGCCGCAATGCATTCTAGCTACGAGGCGAAATTGTCACAGCGCATTTGCGGCACAAAACGAAATATCCGCGCCTAAACGGGGGCGCATGCTGCTGCTACCAAACACACAGCTCTGCGGCGTATCGAAACTGTAATATGTTTTGTCGCCGCAAATACGGCAAGCGCCTTCACAAAATCGTCTCGGGCGCCGTCTCTGCCGCGTTAATCTTGCAGCGTAGAATTTCGCGTCCAAAAAATTTTAAGGCGAAATTTCGCAGCGAAATGAAATTTTACCGTGCAAATTCCGCTTGCGCATGTAAATTTAAACCCGTACCCATATCAAAATTTTAAATTCCGTTGCAAAATTCCACGATCGCAAAAATTCGCCATCTGTTTTTAAGACAAATTCTACCGCTAAATTTTAGCCGCAAGCGAATAAATTTCCCGCCGCAAACGCGCAAAAGCCCGTACCTAAGCGTAAGTCTCCAAAATATCGTAGTTGGTGTTGCGCTTGGCGGGTATTTCGTCCACGTCGCGGATCAGCGCTATCATCTCGTCCTTGCTCATCCGAAAGCTCGCGCCCGCCGCCTTTACGACGTTTTCCTCCATCATCGTGCTTCCCAGATCGTTCGCGCCGAATTTCAGTGCCAGCTGCCCGATGTAGCTACCCTGCGTGACCCAGCTGCTTTGGATGTTTTTGAAATTATCCAGAAATAGCCGCGAGACGGCGAGCAGGCGCAGGTAGCGGTTCGGGCTTTGCTTTTTGATCTTGGGATGCTCGCGCAAAAGGCGGGTGTTCTGCCCCTGAAAGCTCCATAAAATGAACGCTCGAAAGCCGCCCGTGCGGTCTTGCAGCTCGCGGATTTTATCCCAGTGCTCTACGATCTCGCGCGTGCTCTCAAGCGTGCCGAACATCATCGTGGCGGTCGTTTTCATACCGATGCCGTGCGCCTCCTCGTGCACTCTAAGCCACGTGGCGCTGTCGCTTTTACGCGGCGCTACGAGGTCTCGCACGCGGTCGCTTAAAATTTCGGCTCCGGCTCCGGGCATCGAGTAGAGCCCCTTGGCTTGCAGTCTGCGAAGCACTTCGAGCGTGCTGATGCCGCTAAGGCGCGCGATATAATCGATCTCGATCGCCGAGAAGCCGTGGATCGTGATGCTCGGGTAATTTTTGCGGATGAACTCCACGAGATCCTCGTACCATTCGATTTTTAGCTTCGGATGAACGCCGCCTTGAAATAAAATTTGCGTACCGCCCACAGCGATGAGCTCCTCGATCTTTTCGCTAATCTGCTCAAAGCTTAGCACGTAGGCGTCCGCGTCGCTTGCGTGGCGATAAAATGCGCAAAATTTGCAATCTACCATACAGGCGTTGGTGTAGTTTATGTTTCGATCGATGATGAAGGTCGTGACGCGATCCGGGTGTAGCTCGCGCTTGCGCACAAACGCCGCGCGCCCAAGCTCGTTTAGATCGGCGTGCTCAATTAAATTTAGGGCTTCATCTATACTTAGTCTTTTCAAATTTATCCTTCCGATTTGCCTTTGCGATACGGCTTTAGTGCGCTGGTGATTTTTTGATTTAGCGTCGGCAGATAGTCCTTGATGGCTATCTCTATCGGCTCAAAATTTAGCCGTTCGTATTCGTGCGAAGCGATATTTCTAGTGGCGTTGATAGCTCTTATTTCATCTTTGCTAAAGATCGCCAAAGCCTGCAAATCGTTGCTTTCTTGCAGCCCTTTTAGAAGGGCGTGGATATTGATGAATTGCATCATTATCGCAGGCTGCAAAACGTCCTCATCGGCAGGCACAGGCACTACGCCGCCCTCGCATTTTTTTAGGATGGATGAAATTTTATCAGATATCTTTTTTAATCGCTCGACGCTTGATTTTTCAAACATAAATCGCTCCTTGCAGCAGCTTCATTTTTTCTTCGCGACTTAAAGAGGTAGTATCGCACAGATCGACATTTACATTAAATTTACTGGATAGCTTCTTTTTAAAATCGTCTAAAAAAACCAGCGCCGAAAAGGGGCTTCCTAGATTTTTTACCATTTTTGTCCCGTCGGTTTCGATCGCGATGTCGATGTCCGAAAACGCGTCGGCGCTATCTTTGGCGTAGCTGCCGAAAAGCCCTAGCTCGGTAACGCCAACTGCAAAAAGCCTCTTTTTTTGCGACGATAAAAATTTTAAAATTTCATCTTTGCTGTTGATCGTTTTTTTTGGTGCGGTTTTAGCGCTCACTCTACGCCTCTTTCGGATCTACGGGCGCTTCTTCTTTAGCGCCAGAGCTTTGCGCGCTTTTGCTTGCGGCGGCATTAGAATTTTTATCGTCGGTACTCGTGCTGTCGGCACCGCTTAAATTTGCGTCGCCGTTATTTAAATTTATCCCGTCTGCGCCGCTAGAATTTCGACTGCTATCTTTTTTAATCACGATCTGGCCGTTTTTTACGCCTAAAATTTCGACGCGGTCGCCCTCGTTAAGATCCGAAATTTCATCGCTTTTCCAAAACGTGCCTTTGAAATAGACCATGCCGTTTTTGACGGTGCCGGTGCCGCTTTCATCTAAAAAGTTATCCTTATGCTTCTCTTCTGGTTTGAAAAAGCGTGATTTTAGCGGCTTTTTAAATGCGATCAGAAGCACGAACGAAAGCACGAACGAAAGTAGAATTTGCACGTCCCAATCAAGATGAAAGCCGAAGCTCAAAAGCCCCGTGATGAAAAATCCGGCGCTGAAAAATATAAAGGTAAAATCCATCACCAAAAGCTCGACGATCGCTAAAATCACGCCGATTATGATAAAAATCAGCGCGTTCATTTAGCATCCTTCGCGCCGTTTTTGCTGAGGAATTCTTTAAGCACGCTAAGAGAGCCGATCAGCTCGCTCGTTTCGTAAGGGATCAAAATTTTATCCTTGCTAGGGTTTTTGGACAGCTCGCTGAAAGCGTTTACGCGACCTTGCGCGAGCAGGTATTCCGCCGCAAAGCTGGAAGCGCTCATCGCTAAATTTATATTGTCCATCGCGTCTTTTTGACCTTGTGCTAGCGCGATCTGCTCGTATTTTTTCGCATCCGCCATACGCTCGATCGCCTCGGCTTCGAGAACTTTCTCCTGCTTTAGCGCCTCGGCGTTTCGGATGAGGGCTGCTTTTTCAGCCTCGGCTTTAAGCTCGATCGCGCGCTTTTCGCGCTCTGCCTTCATCTGCATATTCATCGCCTCTTCGATGCCGTGCGGTACCGAAATTTCGGAAATTTCCACGCGCATGATCTTTACGCCCCAGTTATCCGCAGCGTCGCCCAGAGCAATTTGTAGCTTGGAATTTAGCTGATCGCGCGAACTAAGCGTGCTGTCTAGGCTCATCTCGCCGATCGCGCTACGTAGCGTCGTCATCGCTAAATTTGAAATCGCGCGGCGATAATCCTCGACGTTGTAAAGCGCCATCTTGCCGTCGATAACCTTCAAAAACACGATACCGTCTACGCTTATGTTGACGTTATCTTTGGTGATGACTTGCTGCTTGCTGATGTCCACGAGCTGCTCGCGCACGCTCATCTTCGCGCG
Organism: uncultured Campylobacter sp.; assembly: GCF_937997595.1. Taxonomy (GTDB): domain Bacteria; phylum Campylobacterota; class Campylobacteria; order Campylobacterales; family Campylobacteraceae; genus Campylobacter_B. The sequence continues at coordinate 7,046 of NZ_CALKTS010000230.1, forward strand.
CACCGCGTCAAAAAATGGCACGATGATGTGAAAGCCGCCATCAAGCACCTTGTGAAAGCGACCCAGCCGCTCGATGATCAAAATTTCTGATTGTGAGACGATCTTGACCCCCATCTTTAGAATTGCCGCGATGAGGATGCAAAATACTATTACCGTAGTTACGAACCCTTCCATTTTCACTCCTGAATTAAAATTTCGCAATTATAGCATTTTTAGCTTATTTTGGCTTTTAAGGCGCGCCGTGATACAATTTCGCTAGATTTTTTATATTAAATTTACGGGATAAAATTTTATGATCAGATACATCGTCCTGCTTCGACATTCGCGCAACTACCGCCTGCTCTTTTCGGCGGGTTTTATATGTATGTTCGGCCTATGGTTTTCGGTCGTTGGGATCGCTACGCTGCTCATTGAGCTTGGCGCGCCGGTGTGGGCGATCACGGCGGTGGGCGTCGTTTCGTTCGTGCCGAACGTCTTTTTGGCGCCCATCAATGGCATCATCGTGGATAAATTTCAACCAAAGCCGCTGATGACGGCGATGTTTATAACCGAGATGATCAGTATTTTCATGCTGATTTTTATCGATAGCTTGGATTATCTGTGGCTGCTGCTTTTGATCGTGGTCGTGCGCAGCGTCGCAGGCACGCTATTTTTTCAGACCGAATCTTCCACGCTGCCGAAATTTCTAAGCCGTCCTTATCTCAAGCTTGCTAACGAGATGACGGGCATTATCTGGACGATCACATATACCTTCGGAATGGCGAGTGCTGGCGTTTTTATCCACTATTTCGGCGTGCGAGCGGCTTTTATTTTGGATTTTTGCTTATATGTTTTTTCGTTTTTCATCCTGCTGCGGCTAAATTTTAAAGACCTCGCAAGAAACGCGCGTGAGCCGGTGTTTAAGATGCTAAAAGAGGGCTTTTCTTATCTGCGCTCGCACCCTTTGGTGGTGCATCTCATCGTCCTTCACGCCTTCGTCGCCGTCACCACCTACGACAATCTCATCGCGCTTCTTGCGAAGTATAAATACAAAGAAATTTTAAGCGCCTCGCTAGTCATCGGGCTTATGAATATGTCGCGCTCGGCGGCTGCGTTTTTCGGACAGATATGGCTAAGCAAGATCGTAAACAAGCACACTTTTTTTTGGCTATTGCTGGGGCAGTTTGCGGGCATCGCGCTGTGGGCGGTGCTGGAGTTTAACTACTGGCTTTCGTTTGCGGGCATGATCGCGGCGGGATTTTTCATCACGACGGTGTGGTCGTATTCTTTTACGCAGCTGCAAAGCCACGTCGATAGGGAATTTTTCGGGCGCGTTATCGCCTACAACGACATGGCGTATTTCATCGTCGCCACACTCGTGTCGGCCGCGATCGGATTTTTTTTCGAGATTGGATTTTCGCTTTCGCAAATTACCTTCGGCATGGGCTTAATGTTTGCAATCGCGGCGTTTTATTATAAATTTTTGATCTACGAAAAAATTTAAAATTTTAAAGCTATCTTTTCGGCGCGATCTCGGGGCGGAAGATAGCAAATATAAATAAAAAGCTCATCGCCGCGAAAAACACCCAGATAAAGCCGTTTGCGCCCAAAAATTTCATCATTGCGCCGATTATTAAAGGCGAGCAGAGCGACGCGCTCGAATAGATAAAAAGCATCGCCGCCGAAATTCGCACACGAGATGCGCCCTCGCCGGTGATGGAGTCGTTTGCGCGCGCGATGGCGAGCGAATACAAAGGAAAGGCGCCAAATCCCAACATCAACGCAAGTGCGCACGTTAGGATGAAGCTTTTAGCAAAAAATAGCGCCGCGCAGGAAGCAAGACCTACGGCGCAAACTATCATTATGGCGCGTTTGCGACCAAACTTATCTGAAATAGTGCCGCAGACGAGCTGCGCTAAGAAGCCTCCTGCCATCGCCGATCCCATAAATGCGCCCACCGAGCCCACTCCAAGCCCTGCGCTTAGCACGAAAACGCTCGCCATCGAAAAAAAGCCGTTAATCAAAATGCCCGCGCAAACCACAGTTGCAAACGCAAGCGGCGGCACTATTGAAATTTGCGGCATAGAAACTCGCATGCGAGCGGGGACTCTAGGAGAGTTGAAGCGGATTAGATTTACCGGCAGCAGCGCTAGGATGATAAAAAATGCGCTTAGCACGAAGACCTTCATCGTTCCGAAATTTAGCGCCAAAATTATAACTCCTATCGCAAACGCGCCGTAAAAAACCGCTTCGTAGATCGCCAGCACGCGGGAGCGGATGGAGTTTGTGATCTTTGAGTTTATCCAGCTTTCGATTATCATCAAAAGCGCGTAGTAGCAAAAGCCCAAAATAAAGCGCAAAATCGCCCAATATACGAGGTTTGAGCCAAGATCGTGCAGCATCGCCGCGATGCCAAAAAGCGCCGTAAAGACCGCGTATGCCCGCACGTACGAGAGTGCGCCGATTATCGAAGGTACGAAAAAGCCGCTAAAGATCGCCCCTAAAAAGAAAAACGCCGAAATCGCTCCGATCTCAAGCTCGCTGTGGCCGGATTCTTTTAGCATGATGCCTGCGCTTGCGATGACTAGCGCGTCGCCGATAAACATAAAGAAAATCCCCAGAAATAGGGGGCTTAGCGAGCGTGCCGCGCGCATGGACTCAAACAATGACTTTTCCTTGGAATTAAATTTAGCGTTATTGTAGCTTTTTATTGATTAAAGCTCGGTTTTTATGTAAAAAAATATTTGAAAAATTTCGATTCGGATAGAGATTTTAAAAAGATGCGAAAATTTATAAAGGAAAATCAAGCCAAAATTTTATCGCAGATGCCTAAGATCAGGTGTAGGTAGCGCGCCGAAAAGCCCAGCTTGCAATAAAATTTTACCGCAGCGGTTTTAAAACGACGCGAGCGTTTAAATTTATAAGCAAACCTGTAACGAAGCGCTGAAATTTTAAGATAAATTTTAATCCAAGCATTAAAGCTTTAGCGGTCGTGCCTCGTCGCACCAAAGAGTCGAGTTTTATTGAAAAGCCCTGCGGCCGAAGCGGCGATCCGCGCGGCTAAATTTTAAAATAAAATTTCAATCCTTGCGGATAAACTTATGAGGCTTACTTCAAAGATAAAATTTTAAAATTTCATAGAGCAAAACTGGGGCGCAAAAGGGGCAGAATTTAAAATTCTAGCCATTTTGCATTATCCCTTTTAGGCTGCGATACTCCTCGCATTCGCCCGTCAGCTTCGCGTCGGTGCCGATGGCGAGAATGCGGCCGTTTTTCATCACGGCGATATTGTCGGCGCGCTCGATCGTGGAGAGGCGGTGCGCGATTACAAAGACGATTTTGCTTTGTTTGATCTTTTCGATGACGTTTGAGATCT
>NZ_CALKTS010000231.1 GCF_937997595.1 uncultured Campylobacter sp.
AGCGGCACGCGCACGCGGCTGATTTGCATGCCGTTTGGATGACTCCAGCCGCCTAGATTTTCGCCCACGACCTCGGCGAAGCCCGCCACCTCGCGCACGCCCTGCGCCATAGCCTCGATACGGGCGTCCGTTAGCCTTAGGCGGTCCAGCAGCGCTGCACTAAGCCCCGATTTCTCGCCGTTTGCAAGGTCTTTGGCGTTTGACGCTTTTATCGCGTCCTTTTGCGCGAGTAGCTCGTCCGCCACGGCGTTTAAAATTTCAAATTTAGCCTTGCTACCAAGTCTCAAAAGCTCGCTGCAAGCGGCTTTTGCGCGCTTACAGATCTCTAAAATTTCGTTCATTTTCGCTCCTTAATCATATTTATATTTTAAGTTTACCATATGGTTTAAATTTGATATATTTTTAAATGCATCATTTAGGTTAAACCCCAGTCGTAATAGCAAAATTTCAATATTTACAGTTATTGATTTTGCTTTGGTTTTTGGCGGATTATTGTGAAAGATATCATTGCGTGCCTTACGAATCATAGAAAATACATTTAAAAGACTATTTTTTGTGCCGTATTCTGGCAACCTTTGCCCCTTGTATTTGCACACGCTTGCAAAAATATCTCTGAAATCGCTCCAATTCGAGCCTATGACGTTTTGCAAATCACCTAGCGTAAATAAATCAAGCACCTCAAAGCTATTCATTTGCTCTGCTAGATTAACCTTTTTGGTCTGCGCTATGTGGGCAGCTTGTTTTATTAGCTTCGCATTTTTTCCGTATAAAAACCAGTCGTCGGCGTTAGAATTTGAACTATAAATTTCAGATAGTACTAGTGCAACTTTAGAACGCAATGCCGTTTCAAAAATATGGATGATTAAAAACATTTCGTGGTGCGATTTTATGCGTTTATTATAGATTGAAATGACTAAATCAAAGATGTCAACATTATTTTTGGCATATTTTTTAATAATGACGGCAGCTTCTTTGCAAGCACCCAACAAATATTTATTATGAAGTAGTGCAATAGAATTTTTAAGTTTACCGAAGCCCGGCATTTTCGTTGCATCACAGTCTAAGTTTTCACATAGTTTTTTACAGATTACACTTTCAAGATACATTTAATCATCTTTTGTTATAATAGTACCAATTTGGAGGTCTCATCGCTATGAATTAAGCGAGTATCCGAAAGGAAAGACACTCCAAATTCTATATTTTCATTCAAAATTTCACTCATTTTGTTTCCTTGACTTATAAAAAATCGCAAGCTACGCGGGCTAGTCTAGCAAAGAATATCGCCACTGCCGTACTTGTAGCAGTATTGTAAAGTATGTTTTTATTCATTTTCTCAAAGATTTCTCCCTATGCTGTAAATTTACTATCAGCCAAACTCCATGCCATAAATCTCTTCTTTAGCTATTTCTTGGCATTATATCCAACTTTCTCATTTCAATTCGCGCATAGCGCTTTTACGTAATCCGCCGGCTCATATCCGCGCAGTTCAAGAACGTCTAGCTCGCCGTTTTTATCGGCGTCCAGTTCGTTAAATTTCGCCGCCCACGCCGCACCCGCCAAAAGTAGCGCAAAAAATATAATCTTTTTCATCTTCGCCCTCCGTTTGAAATTTTAAACGCGCGAACACGGCTAAAATTTCATTGCAGCGCGATATTATCCGCGTGGATCGCGTCATCGTCGCTTTTGTAGCCTAAAGCATGCTCTATCTCATCGCTTTTTGCGCCCGCTATGCGCGCAAGCTCGCAGCTTGAATAGTTGCTAATGCCGTGCGCCAGCAGCTTGCCGTCGGTCGCGCAGACGTTTACGATCTCGCCGCGCTCAAACTCGCCGCGCACCTCTGCAATCCCGACCGCAAGCAGGCTTTTGCCCGATTTTATCGCTTTTGCCGCGCCCGCGTCGATAATCACCGCGCCTTTGCTGATCGCGCCGTATGCGAGCCAATATTTACGCGAGCTAAGCCGCGCCGCGCCCGCGCTAAAGAGGGTGCCGACCTCGTCGCCCGCCGCTATTTTAAGCAAAATTCCGTCCGTACGCCCGTTTGCGATGATCAGGCTAGTGCCGATCTGATTTGCCATTTGCGCCGCCGCGATCTTGGTAGCCATGCCGCCTGTGCCGAATTTACTGCCCTCGCCGCCTGCCATTTTGACGACGCGCTCGTCGATTTTTTCAATAAAGCTTAAAAGTTTTGCGTCTGCGTGCTCGCTCGGATTTTTGTCGTACAGCCCGTCGATATCGCTTAAAATCACGAGCAGATCAGCATCGATTAGCCCCGCTACTAGCGCACTTAGCGTGTCGTTGTCGCCCACTTTCAGTTCATCTGCTACGACGGGATCGTTTTCGTTTATGATCGGCACGATGCCGCGCGAGAGTAGCTCCGCGCAGACGTTTCGCACGCTAAGATAGCGCACCCTGTCGCTAAAATCGCCTCGGCTTAACAGCAGCTGCGCGATAATGCGGTCATGCGCCCAAAACAGCCGCTCGTAAAGATGCATCAGCGCGACCTGCCCGACCGCCGCTAGAGCCTGCTTGCGGCTTAAAATTTTAGGTCTTTGCGCGATACCGAGCAGCCCCATACCCGCGCCCACGGCGCCCGAGCTTACCAAAGCCACGCAAAAGCCCGCATCTTTTAGCTTGCAAATTTGCGCGACTAGACTTTTGATGAGCCGCTCATTTAGCGAACCGTCCGCATTGGTAAGCGTTGAGGTACCGATTTTTACGACGATACGTTTTGCGCCGCCCAGAAGCTCTTTTCTACCCATTTTCCGCTCCGAAATTTTTGAAAATTATATCGAAAACGGCTTATTTTAAATTTTATGTTTTAAGCTGAGTGGATGCGAGCTTTGGCTAAAATTTATTCCCGAATAAAATTCGGCAGCTTCTAAATACGAGAGATAAAATTTTTTGGGTAAAAGTTTGATTATAAAGTAGTCGTATTTGGCGTAGTAAATTTTCTTATAAAGCGTAGAGATGGTCTGTCTATGAAGATCATAACGGGAGTCCGACTCCCGTTATCGCGCGAAATTTACTGACTTAAAATTTACCGGATCCTTGCTAAAGCGCGGCGTTGAGGTTTAGTTGCATCTCGACGTCGTCGCTAACGAGCAAAATTTTCTTCATTTTAGCCTACTTTTTGGTGGCATTGCCTTCTTTATTTTCTACTTTCGGCCCCACATAATCCTCCCCGAAATATGCCTTCTTTATCTCTTCTTTTTTGATTGCGGCTTTCTTTTCGTAGATTTTGTATTCAGGCTTCCAGTAGTTTAGCATATTGTTTAGCCCGCTGTGGCCTACCTCGGCATGACAGCTAGCGCAGGCTAGTTGCTTATCGGTATTTAGCAAGCTTTGATAGTGAGCGTGCATCTTTTGAGCCTGGGCTGAGGTTAGCTTATTATCTACCAAATTCGTATGGCAGCTAACGCAACCGTTATCAAATACGAAGTGCTCTCTTTTCTCTCTATTTTTATGCCAGTCTATAGCCTCAGGATCTTTAAAGAAATGAACGTATCCCTCCATTAGTCCGTTTTTAGCTTTAGTTAAAACGTATTTGGCTAGATTGTCGTGAGGTATGTGGCAGTCTACGCATTTAGCCCTTACTCCGCTTTTGCCTTTACCGCTATGAACGTCGTTGCTATAAGCTATAACCATAGGATCCATCTCGTGGCATACTACGCAAAACTTCTCTCCGCTAGTTTCTTCTAGGGCGTAATGCACGGGAAGTACGACTAAAAATCCTATAATGCCGCTTACTAGTATAATAAGCGCTAGTATTTTCTTTGAAATTTTCATGGCGTTACCCCCATCCATTGCGGAACTTCGTGTTCGTGGCACTCCGTGCACATATTGGTTGATTTTTTATGCTCGTTGTGGCACTCGTCGCAGTATAGCGTAGGGCCGTCGTGAACCGAGTTGTGGGGATTTGCTTTTAGCAGATCCATATATTCTAGTCTTTTAGCTATCTTTTTCTTGTCGCCGTGACAGGACAAACAGCCTTTATCGCCTATGGATTTAAATTTACTAGCGTCGTTTCCTTGTCCTTCGTGACAATCAAGACAGGTGAAGCTTAGCTTTTCGTGATGAGGTTTTAAAGGGTGTTTGGCTCGCAGCTCGTCGGTGACGTTAAGATCTACTAAAGACGCTATCTGTGCGCTTGGTGCACCTGCGCTAAATGCAAAAGAGCATAGTAGCATAGATACGCACAAGGCGAGAAACGCTTTATGTTTCATGCGAATTCCTTTCGGATGTCAAATTTACAAATTTAACTGCAAATTCGGCTTTAAATTTAAAAGTACCGCAAGCCGAATTTTCAAATTTAACTTTAAATTCAGCCTGCGATTAAAATAAAATTTGCAAGTATTTCGAGGCGATTTTTGGGGTTGCGCGGCTAAAATTTTGCGCAGGCTAGACGAAATAGTCTGCCAAGCAAAATTTTAGCAAGCTCCGCAAAAAGCGTCCGAAAGACGCCGTAAATTAGCCTATATTCTCTCCGGCAATCATACCAAATGTTAAGCAGTCAGCTATCGCCACGCTACCTAAGCGGCTGGCTCCGTGTACGCCGCCCGTGATCTCGCCTGCTGCAAATAATCTTGGAATAGGCATCTCTGTTTGTAGAGAGATGACCTGAGCTTTGGTATTGATATCGATACCGCCCATGGTGTGGTGAAGCTTCGGCGTACCGCGCATAGCGTAGAAAGGCGGTTTAGAGATATCTACGCCGTTTGTAGTGGTTTTATCCATAGGTTTGCCAAAGTCTTCGTCTTTGCCTGATTTAACGAAGCCGTTATATCTCTCGACGGTCTTTTTTAGCTCTGCGGCAGGGATTTTATAAAAAGCCGCTAGTTCGTCTAAGGTTTCAAATTTCTTTAGTACGCCAGATTCCAGCGGTTTAGTGTAGTGTTCAGGTATGACCATATTTTTTACGCCCTCAGAGTCGCAGAAGTTGATAGGATAGATATCCGCTTTTGCGTCGATTACTTTAAACATAGCTTGAGAGCGGGTGCGGCGGTCCGCTAGCTCGTTCATATAGCGTTTGCCGGTTCTTGGATCGACTGAGATACCGTAGCGGAAGCTTCCGTTTACGTTAAACATAGAGCCCACGCCAAATCCCTTTTCATCAGGACATGCCCATGGACCGAATTGTATCCAGCTTAGCTGCACTGGAGTTGCGCCGATTCTAAACGCCTCTTTCATAGCGCCTGCGGTTGCGCCCGGGTGGTTGGTGCTATCTGTGGTAGGTAGGATAGATGGATCTTGAACCTGTCTAAAGAATACGTCGCGGCAAAATCCCCCTGCAGCTAGTACTACGCCTTTTTTAGCTTTTATAGTCTTTTTAGTTCCGGTAGTGTTTTCGGCGTCGTCTTTTTGGCTCTTTGAGTCGAATTTATAATCCTCTCTAATGATCACGCCGTCTACGCCGCCATCTTCGCCTAGGACAAATTCGTCAAATTTAGCTCTTTGTCTTAGCTCGCAGCCTTGTAGGTTTTTAAAGTATTCTACCATCGGCTGAACGATACCTGAGCCTGAACCGTTAGCTGTTTGAAGCGATCTAGGTACGCTGTGTCCGCCTGCATGAGTAACTTTATCTATGTATTTAGCGCCGCATTTTAGAGTTAGTTTATATGCGTCTTGCGCGCGAGTAGCGATGGTGTCGATGAGATCTACGTGGTTTAGTCCGCGGCCGGCTTTTAGACAGTCTTTGATAAATAGCTCGTTGCTATCTTTGATGCCTTCGGCTTTTTGCTTGTCGCTGTTTGGAACGGCAAATATTCCGCCGTTAATAACGGAGTTACCGCCTACGCGTCCCATCTTTTCTAGGATTAGGACTTTATTGCCCTTTTCGGCTGCAGTGATACCGGCTGCAAGTCCTGCAAAACCGGAACCAACGATAACTACGTCCCACTCTTCG
>NZ_CALKTS010000232.1 GCF_937997595.1 uncultured Campylobacter sp.
AATTTCACAGGGTATAATTTCAAAAATTCTACGCAAGGAGGCGGGCTATGGCAAGGGTTTTGATCGTCGAGGACGAGGGGATGCTGCTAGATATGATGTGCACCTACATGCGCGGCGCGGGGCACGAGGTAAGCGGCAGTAAAAGCTATGACGAGGCGCTCTCTTTAGCGTACGAAAAGAGCTTCGATCTGTGGATCTTCGACGTCAAAATCATCGGCGGCAACGGCTTTGCGCTGCTTCGCGAGCTGCGCGAGGCCGGGTGCGGAGCACCGTGCATTTTCACGACGTCGCTAAATACTCTGCAAGACGTCGAAAGCGGCTTTGGAAGCGGCTGCGACGACTACCTCAAAAAGCCTTTCGAGCTAAAAGAGCTGGCTCTGCGCGCGGATAATCTACTAAAGCGCACCTTCGTCCACAACGCCGCCCTGCGCGAAAATATCGGCGGAGGTTTTAGCTTCGATATGGCTCAGCACGCGCTTTATCGCGACGGAAGAGCCGTGCCGATGCCGCAGAAGCAGGCGCGGCTTCTTGCTCTGCTTCTGAAAAACCGCGATAAATTCCTTAGTAAGGATGAAATTTTCGCCGCGCTGTGGGACTACGACGAGAGTCCGAGCGAGCTTAGCCTGCGCGTTTATATCGCGGAGCTGCGAAAAATTTTGGGCAAGGATCGCATCATAAACGCTTCCAAGCTCGGCTACAAATATCTTTAGGAGCGCGCCGTGTCCAAAATGCGTCAAATTTTACCGATTTTTTTGCTCTATACGCTTACTAGCGTCCTGTTTTTGGCGCTAGTAAGCAGCGTATTTTACGAGCGGGAGAAGTTTTTTATCGCGGATCGCGATGCCTTTGCGATCAGGGATTTCAAACACGGCCTAGAGGCTAAGCTTGCGCGCGGCGGGCGCCTAAACGAGAGCGATTTCGACGCCATGCAGGCATACGCGGCGGATCTGAATAACAGCGATGAGATCGCACGGGATTTTGAGCCGAAGGATGACGCACCGCGCGTGTATATGGAGGGGACCAGCAGGATCGAGCAGTTTAATCTCACCGCCAAGGACGGCACGGAGTACTACGTAGCGATCAAAACGGATGCGCTTGAGGGCAAGCTAGCGGCGCTGAAGCTTAAAATTTTAGCTGCGAGCGCGCTTGTTTTGGCGCTTATTTTGCTGATCGCATATTTTATCATCCGCCTTTCGCTGCGCCCGCTTTACGAAAAGATCGAGTTTTTAAACGGCTTCATCCGAGACACGACACACGAGATAAAAACCCCGCTTAGCGTGATTTTGATGAGTATCGAGCTTTTCGATACTGATGCGAAAAAATATCTGGGCAATATCAAGGCGGGCGCAAATACGATAAACGCGCTGTTTGAAGACCTAACCGCGCTAAACTTAAACAAAAGCGGCAGCGGGCGAGAGGTAAATTTAGGCGAGCTACTGCAAAGCCGCATAGAGTATTTCGGCGTCTCTGCGGAGCAAAAGCGCATAAATCTACGCGCCGATCTACGTCCGGTGGCCTTTTGCGCGGATGAGTTTAAGCTGCGAAAGATCATCGACAATCTGCTTGGCAATGCGATAAAATATTGTGATGAGCTCGGCTGCGTCGAGGTGAGCCTGCGCGAGCGTTCGCTTCGCATCAAAAACAGCGGCGCGGGCATCGCGCGGCAAAATCTGCCGCATATTTTCGAGCTTTACACTCGCTTTGACGAGCGCAACGGCGGCTTTGGCATCGGGCTTTTTATCGTGAAAAAATACTGCGACGAGCTCGGGCTTAAAATTTCGTGCAGAAGCGAGCCTGGAGAGACGGAGTTTCGGCTGGAATTTTAACTTTAC
>NZ_CALKTS010000233.1 GCF_937997595.1 uncultured Campylobacter sp.
TTGCCTAGAGTTACAACATATTCGATTTTGCCGCCCTTATCGCCGAAAATTTCTTTCACGAGCTCTTCAATAAGCGAAATTTCAAAACCGCTGTATTTGCCGTCCTCGGAGACGCTAAGCGGCGGCAGTGAGCCGTCTATTCCGATACGAATGAGCCCTTTTTCTTTGATCTGCGCTAAAGAGTTAGCAAATAACGAACATGAAGCGATTAACAACGCAAATATAATCTTTTTCATAAAATTCCTTTAAATTTTACTAAAATTTTGCCGGCGAATAGAATTCCATCCATCGCCACTTTAAATTAAAACAAGCTGTAAAGATCGTCCAGCAAGAAATACTTTTTATCAATGGTGCCTTTATAAAAAGGCTCAATGCTCTCATCAAAAATTTTCGTAAAAAAGCCCTTTTTACTTAGCTCAATTAGTCCTGCATTTACCGCGTTAAGTAGCTCAGTATTGCCCTTTTGCACCGCAATGGCCAGGAAGTCCGTCGAGCCTAAATTCTTGATATTTACCTCAACCTTGTAATCGACTACGGCATAAGCAAATACAAGTAGATTATCATCGCCGTATCCGTCGCCCTTGCCCGATTTTAGGTCATTAAAGCATTCATTCGCGCTCGCACACGGTACTACGTTATAGCCCTGTTTCGTAAAGTAATCAAACACAGTAGTGCCGGGCTGCGCTAGTATAGTCTTTCCGTTTAGATCGGAGACCTTTCTGATATTATCGTCGCTACGAGTTAGCACGCCGATATTTACGCTAAAGTATGGATCGGAGAAATCTACCAGCTTCTCGCGCTCTTTCGTAACCGAGATTAGCGCGATATCTAAATCAACTCTGTTATCCTGTACCGCTTTTATACGATCATCGCCTACCGTTACGACATATTGTATCTTGCTGCCTTTATCACCGAAAATTTCTTTAACAAGCCCTTCGATTAAGAGTATTTCAAAGCCGCTATATTCGCCGGCTTTAGCGACGCTAAACGGCGGAGACGAGCCATCTATACCGATTCGAATAACCCCTTTTTCTTTGATTTGAGTCAAAGTGTTGCCAAAAAGCGAACACGCAGCCAGCATCAACGCCAAGATTATCTTTTTCATAGCGTCCCCCTTTTTAAAAATTATAGCAAGCTATAAAGATCGTCCAGCAAGAAATACTTTTTCTCTGCAGTTCCTTTGTAGTAAGGCTCGATGAAATTATCGAACGAATTTTTGAAAAAGCCCTCTTTGCTTAGCTTGATTAGCTCGCCGTTTAGAAAATCCAAAAGCTCCGAATTGCCCTTTTTCACGCCGATGGCTAAGAAATCCGAAGTGCCTAAATTTTTGATATTTACTTCAACCTTTTTATCTAATACCGGATAAGCCAGCACGACTAGGTTATCATCGGCATACCCGTCGCCCTGTCCAGCTTTTAGCGCCTTGTAGCAAGCGTTTGCGTTATCGCATCTAGCGATATTATAGCCTTGCTTTTCAAAGTATGTTTCTGCAGTACCGCCGCTAAGAACTAAAATAGTTTTATCTTGCAAATCGTTTAAGGATTTAATCTTATCTTCGATGCGGGTTAAAATGCCCATATTGACGCTAAAATACGGGGTCGTAAAATCGATCTGCTTCTCGCGCTCCGGAGTTACGGTAAGAGTTGCGATAACCGCATCCACCTTATCTTCTTGTAAAAATTTTATACGCTGATTTGCAAGCACGGAGGTAAACTCCACTTTTCCGCCTGATGGAAGCATATCTTTAGCGATGGCGTTTGCCATATCGACCTCAAAGCCCTGATGCACGCCGTCTTCTATTTTGCTAAACGGCGGCTGTGCGTCATAAACGCCTATTCTAAGCACTCCGCTACTTTTGATCTCGGAGAGCGATCTGGCGCAAAGCGCACTACTAGCTAAAGCTGCGACAAGCAGACTTAAGAGAAATTTCTTCATCCTTTTTCCTTTCTCATAAATAATTTCAAAACCATTGCCACGGCTACGGAAAACCTCAAAATCCCGCCCGAATGGCAAGCAGACATTAAATTCGCCCGCAGGCGAAAAGCAATTTTAGCTTTTTATATCTTTAATGATTATTAAATAGTAAGTAAAGTCGCTAAATAAATTCGCTTTTTCATTGTTTGCTTCGATTCCACGCGAGCTTTTTTTAGAGTTTTCATCCGCATCCTAGCGATAGAATTTAAAATTTTTAAAATTTTGCAAAATTTTAAAGCCACAGAATTTTACAAAATTTTCAGCGTAGGATTGGGCGAGAAATTTTACGAGCACTTTAAAGCTTGCGATGAAATTTTAAAATTTTATGAGATTAAATTTTGCAGATTGCGTTTGACAAAACAGCACAAGAAAGGAGTGAAATTTTAAAATTTCGTGCTTTGGTGCAGACGCGGCGGAATTTAAAATTCTTAAATCCCTATGCCCGCTCGATAAATTGGAATTTTAAAATTTTTAGCAAGCGTCGTATTTTAAAAGCAAGCAAAATTAAATCTGTGCCACGCTACAGAATTTCGCGATAAAAGCGTGCTGCCAGCGCTAAATTTTGCGCTATAAATCATACTACAAACATAAGCTTAGCGCAAAGCACGATGATGAAGCCGAAAGTAAGCGCGATCTTGTGGATATTTGCTCGTAAAAACTCAGGCGCGGGCCTTCCCATTGCACGACAACTTAAATTTATCGCTACACACACGGCGATGATGAGCGCGAGCGTGACTTTTAGCATAAAGATTTTTTGAAGCGGCGTGCCGAAATACCCGCCGTTAGCGCTTCCGACCCAGCGGCTCATCATAATTCCACCAGTGATTATCAGCGTAAAAAGGCAAACCGGCATAATCTTAATCGCGCGCGAGCCGATCGCTTTTTTAACACGCTCAAAATCCGCGCCCAGCGTGCCTTTAAGCCGCATAAAAATCACGACGTCGAAAAATATGTAGCCCAAAAAGATAATGGCGCAGATGAGATGGAAGATCTGCACGTAAGGATAAATTTGCTCCACCACCGCTCCTTGCTATGAAATTTCGCCCATTTTATGCGAAATTTCAAATTTTAGCAATGATTTTCATCAACGTGCCGCGAGCGGTTAAATTTAAGCCGATCGTGCGAGCGACGCAAATAAATTTTGGCAAAATCGCGCGAGCAAATTTAAAAGTAAAGCCGCGCAGCTAAATTTAAAAATGGCCGCATTCGTAAATTTACAAAATTTACGAGCAGCGCCGCGCGGACGAAATTCTAAAATTCTAAAATTTCGACCGCGAAAACCCGCGCAAATTCCGCAATCTATAACATCATCGAAAAGATTATGCCAAATATGATTAGCGGGATATTAAAGAAAATAAAGGTCGGCACGCAGGTATCCCACATATGGCTATGCTCGCCGTCGATATTCAGCCCCACGGTAGGCCCGAGCGTACTATCGCTCGCAGGCGAGCCCGCATCGCCGATACCCGCAGCCACGCCGATGATAAAGATCGTCGCCGCCGTGCTAAAGCCCAGCTGCGCGGCTAGCGGGCAGTATATCGTAGCGATGATAGGGATCGTGCCGAAGCTCGAGCCGATACCCATCGTCACGAGTAGCCCGATGCCGATCATCAGCAGCGCGCCGCCTAGCTTGCCGCCGCTTAAAGTGCTCGCTACGTGCACCAGCTCGTTCACGCCGCCGGTTTCTTTTAAGATCGTGCCGTATCCTGCGGCGATCAGCATCAAAAACGCGATATAGCCCATCATATGCACGCCCTCGTCAAATACGCTATCGAGCTTCTTCCACTCGATGCCTTTGCTCGCAAGCATTACTAAAATTCCGCTAAGCGCGGCAAACGGAAGCGATTTAATCCAAATTTGCACCGCGAAGCACACCGCGATGCCCGCTAGAGCGCCCCATTCGCGCATACCCATCTTAAGCTCGCTAAAATGTGCGTCCAGGCTCTGTTTGGTTTCGGCATACTCCCTCGGCTTGCGGTAGTAGATCACGGCTAGGATGAGGCCCGCGAGCATCGGCACGGCGCTTAGCCACATCACGCTCGATATATCGCTTAGGCTTACCGCGATGCCGTTTGCGTTCATATTTTTTTCGATTAGCCCCATAAAGATAAGTCCAAATCCCAGCGGCAGCGCCATATACGGCGTCTGCAAGCCGAACGTCAGCGCGCACGCTACGGCGCGGCGGTCGATCTTTAGCGAGTTCATGATCTTGACTAACGGTGGGATCAAAATCGGGATAAAGGCGATATGCACGGGGATTAAATTTTGTGAGAAGCACGCAAAAAAGGCGATCGAGAAGATAAAGACGTATTTTTTGTCGCTGATTAAATTTGCCACCGCGCGCACCAAAATCGCCGTTAGGTTGGTCTTTGAGATCGCGCTTGCGATGACGCCTAGCAGTAGATACGAAAGCGCGGTTTCTAAATTTCCGCCCATGCCGAGGCTGCCGGCGTTTTCGGGGTTGCCGTTTATGAATAAATTTATGGCATCGCCCAGCGGGATCTTGCTTGAGAGCACGGCGCATATCGTGCCGATTAGGATCGCGAGCATTACGTTGCACCTCAGCAAGCACAGCGCGCACATCACACAGATACTGATAAATACGGGATTGGTAAGCATCTTTTGCCTTTTTTGGAATTTTTGCAATTATATAGAATTTAGGGCTAAATTTTGCTAAAATCGCGCAAAAAATCGGCTAGGACGATGATGAAATATTTTTACTCCTCTTTTGTAGTAAGCCTAATTGCGCTTGCTATCGCGTTTTATATCGGCGGCGCGGGTGCCGCTTATATCTGTGCGCTTTTGTGCGCACTCGAAATCAGCCTTAGCTTCGACAACGCCGTAGTCAATGCCAAGGTGCTAAAAGATATGGCGCCGGTGTGGCAGAGCAGATTTATCCTCTGGGGTATTCCGATCGCAGTTTTTGGCATGAGATTTTTATTCCCCGTGCTAATCGTCGCCGCAAGCGCGCATCTGGGTCTTTGGGAAACCCTCGTGCTGGCGCTTAAGCAGCCGCACCGCTACCATGAAATTTTAAGCGAGAACGAAGCGCAAATTTACGTCTTCGGCGGCGCATTTTTACTGATGGTCTTTTGCGATTTTTTCTTCGATGCGCAGCGCGAGCTACACTGGCTGGGCATAATCGAAAACAACGGGCTCGTGCGATTTTTAAAGCGCATTCCAAACGCGCCCACGCTGATCGCTCTAGCCGCGGGGCTCGTGCTACTTACTAAAACGGACTCAGCGACGCTTGGTGCGGCGTATTTCGGCGCGATCCTGCTCTATCTGCTCATCTCCTGCTTCGACCGCCTTTTCGGCACGGACGGCGTAAAAAACGGCCTTGCGGGCTTTTTGTATTTAGAAACCCTAGACGCGAGCTTTAGCTTCGACGGCGTGATCGGCGCGTTTGCGCTAAGCGATAATATCTTCATCATCATGCTAGGTCTCGGCGCCGGCGCGATGTTCGTGCGCTCCATCACGCTGTATCTCATCGCTCGCGGCACGCTGTCGCACTTCGCGTATCTGGAGCACGGCGCGCACTACGCTATCGCATGTTTGGCGTTTATAATGTTTGCCAAGCTGAAATTTGAAGTAAGCGAGATCATAACCGGCACCGTGGGGATATTATTCATCGCGCTATCGCTCCTTTCGTCGGTGCTTTACAACCGCCGCAACAAGCGCAAACTAATCGAAACGATTGCGGGAAACAACGAGTGAGAATTCCTAGGTAAAATTCTGCGGTGCCGCGCGGAATTAATGGGCGTTAAGTTCTAAAGTGCAAGCGACCATTGTGCCTCTTTATATACGATTTTAAAACAGCAGCGAATTCCTGCGGTCTTTCTTTTGCGGGCCAGTGTTTACAGCCTTGCATTATATAAATTTCGCAATTAGGTATTATTTTGCTCGCCCGGACGGCTCCTTCTAGCGGTATTAATTTGTCCAAAGATCCGTGGACCAATAATACTGGGATTTTAATCTCATTAAGTCGCGAGAACAGATCGGTTGCAACTCCTTCCTTTTTTATCTCGCTTCGCTGAAACGAAATAAAAGCCCTGTCGGCGTCCGGTTTTTTCATCGCTTCGATTATTTCGCAAACCAATTCATTGCTAATCTTGGACTTATCACCGAAAAGATTATATCTAAGCGAGAATTTGATTATAGATGGAAATTTGCAAACCAAAGCGTTTAAATTATCATTTAGCCTTGAATGCACGAACCAGTACAAAAGCCTATGACGTGGTAGCTTTTTAAATAATCCCCATGCATCGAGTGGCACTAGAATTTTTATTAACTCAGGATAGTTCAAGCTCAAATTTATACTAATACCGCCGCCTAGCGAAATACCAACCAAAACTATAGGTCCATCGCTTAATTTCTCAATAAAGGCTTTTAAGATTTCCGTATAAAATTTTAAAGAGTACTCGCCCTTTATCTTATCACTATCGCCGTATCCCGGTAAATCGGGCACTATGACGCGATATTCGTCGCTAAGTAGTGGTATGATCTCTTTCCACGAAAGCATTGCAGAATCAACCCCGCCTCCGTGCAGCAAGAAAATGCTCTCGCTCGCATTGCCCGCACTATAATAGACTATATTTATGCCATTTATATCAACGTTATTCTTCTGCATCGCGGTGCGCCTCCTTTGATTTAAGATAAAATCTTACGCCAGTTCAGTATATATGGAATTTATCATATTAAATTTAATTCCATTTGAAACCAGCCTACCGCTACATAAAAATGCGTTTAAATTTTACTCAAATTCTAACTTCTCATTTTGCAAATACTCGCGGATTTGAGCGTCGAATTTTTTGCGGGCGGTGTGCGGAGAGAGGATCATGAAATGCAGAAAAAATCTTTGCGCGAGCATCAAAATCATATCGTCACTGCTGATCTCGTAGCTTACGCGGCTCCAGCCGTTTTTAAATTTCCCCCCGATCTTTTGCGAGCGAAAAAACTTCTTTGCTTCGAAAAATTTTAAAATTTTGGGCGATACGGCGACTTCGCAGGTATAGGGTTCGACGTCGTATCCGTCGTAAAAGCTCTCCATATTCAGCAGGAATTTCCGCGTATGCTCGCTGAGATTTTTGTCTCGCAATATTTTTAGCTCCCGTTTGTTTGGTGGTGAAATTTTACCTGCGGGCTCGCCGCTCTCGCTTGCGCCGCCAAAAAATCCTTCATTCAAACGCAGCTCGTCAATGATACCAAGAAGCTGCAAAATTTCATCCGTTAAGCGGGTTTAAGATTTTTTATGCTATTTTTGCGACCTATTTCGATCAAAAGGCGAGAGATGATAAATTTACCGAAAAATTGCGTAGTTTTTACCTACCCGAAAATGGGCGACAGCGGCAAATTTTTGCCCGCAGAGTTGCGCGACGCGGCGGGGCTTACGGGCTGCACGCTTCAGTGCAAGGCCTACGAGAGCGCGTTTGCGCAGATAAAAGCCCTCGGCTTCGAGCTTATCGCCGTAGGCAGCATGGGCGAGGCGGGCACGAGCGAGTTTAAGCGCGCTACGGGCGCCTCGTTTGAGTTCATAAACGACGAAAAATTCGAGCTTGAAGCGCCGCTTGGGCTCGAAACCTTCACTACCGGCGACGGGAAGAAATTTTACCACCGCCAAACGCTGATTTTTCGAGGCGGCAAGGAAGTAAAGCGCTTTAGCCGTATCGCTAAGCCCGAGCAGGACGCACAAAACGTACTTGCGGCGCTAAAGAGCCTATGATCGATCGCTTCGGCGGCGCGCTTTAAATTTCGCACTCCAAACACATTGCGACACAGGGCTGAAATTTAGGGCAGAGGCGCATTTTCCTTAAATTCAGCATTTTTAATTAAAATGGCGCTAAATTTAACGGAGGCGGGTATGAAAAAATTTCTATTTTTGGCGCTATTTTGCGCACTTGCGGCAAACTGCGGCGAGAGCGCGCGAGCGGATAAAACAGACAAAGTAACAAGTATCGGCGAGACTGCTACGCAAAACGCGCACTTTATAAAGAGCGGCGAAGCAAGTGCTGGCTCGCAAAGTAGCGCCGATGCGGTCATCCAAACGGACGGAATTTCGCGGGCGGATCTGCAAAGCTGCATCGTAAAAAGCGACGAAGGCTCCTGCGAGCGCGTCGTGCGCGGTCTGAAAAGCGGCTGCGAGCGCAAAGATCAGCTATCGTGCTTTTTCTACGCAGATGCGCTAGGGCGGGGCTTGGGCGTGGAGAAGGACGTAGTGGCGTCGTTTGAGCTTTTTCGCGAGCAGTGCGATGCCGGCAGTAGCGAAGCTTGCTACGAGCTGTCGGTCAAATATCTCCAAGGAATCAGCACCCCTCAAAGCTTTGAGCTCTCGGGGCAGGCGCTAGATAGGGCGTGCAAAATGCACAACAAGCGCGCCTGCGCGGTGCTCGATCTACTGCCGAAAAATTAGTACGGAAGAGGCAAAGCGCTTCTTTGAGCGGCGCAGAATTGCTTTTTAGGGCTAGACCGCGTAGATTACCGGACGTCTTGCAAATTTCGCCGCACGAAAGCTTAAATTTTACAACTCGCACCTAGATGAGCGTGCGATCCGCATTTAAAGGCGCCGATCACCGCGTAGCAGCCCCGTTCTGCTTCGAATGAGCGAGGTTCGGTTTTAAAATTTAAAGCGATTTTCGTGAGTGCGGCGCACGATGAAGCAGTAAATCGGGGCTAGCGAGCGGATAAACAAAATCAAAAGGAGCAGAGATGAAAGTTTTAAAGCTTGCGCTGGCGGCGGCGCTTAGTTTAGCAAACGCGGGCAGCGAAGCCAAAGAGTTTAAATTTAGCGGCGCAAAAACCAGCACGCTTTTAGCAAAATGCAGCAAAAAGGACGCCGCCGCATGCTACGAAGCGGCGATGAGATACGAGCTGGGCGGTCGCGGCGTCGTGCGAAACCGCCTCAAAGCGCAGGGCTTTTTCGCAGATGCGTGCAAGCTCGCAACCCTCGCCGAGCGGAAGCAGAGAGGCAAAACGGACGGCGCAGGCGAGCACGCGATGAGCGATCTGCGCGAGCGAGCCTGTCTGGGCAACGCCGCGGCGCTGGAGAGCTTCGCGAGCGGGCAGTGCCGCAGCCTCGTGATATACGACGAGCTTTGCGAGGGCGGCTCGCAGGAGGCGTGCGACAATCTGGCGCGGATGAAGCGCGAAGGCTGGGCGCCCAAGGAGAGCTGCAGCGAGGAGATAGTCGCAAAATTCGGCGACGGCAAGCCGCAGAGATGAAATTTTGCCCTATTTTGCGGCGATAGAGTTTAAAATTTTGCAAGTATAAAATTTGCCGAAATTTTATAGAGCTCGACCGAAAATGGTAACAAGGCGGGCTAAATTTTGAATTCTAAAACGCGTTTAAATTCATGTATTAAGCGGCGTCAATTTTTGGGCTCAGAGAGATTAGAATTTACGCGGCAAGGCTCTTTGAATTAAAAATCTCGTGTAACGGCTGGAGCTACAATTTTAAGAAC
>NZ_CALKTS010000234.1 GCF_937997595.1 uncultured Campylobacter sp.
TCTGTATCAAAGAACAAATTAATAAAATTCCAAGAGCTATCAGCCAAAACAGATCATCTAGCTTTTTTATAACTATCGGATATTTGTCGTAATCTCTGGCTTTTTGTTTATTATAATTTTCCATTATTTCAAGCCCCTCTTTAAAAATAGATATAAATTTGTAATAGCTTAATCGACAAAAGACTTTTATATACGTTGCCTGACTCTTTCTTCGCGACCTCTTTCCTCGTCATTTTATCCTCCTCGTTAGATAAACAAATAATCTTTCTTAATGTTATTTATATTTACGCTTTTTCGTAAAAAATATTCTTTAATTTCATCATAAATTTTTTGATTATAGAGATAAACGAGATAATATCTTGGATAAACGGGTTTGTTCCTAAACCATCTGCCATATGAGGGGCGTGCGATCCTAATAAACGGCAGAGCCCTAAACCCTTTTAAATTCCTATTTATAAACAGATAAAGTATTAAATTTAATAAAAATCCGAATAAATATGTAAAGAATACCGCTATAAAAAATATATTCCACCATGTTACGCACATAAAAATAGCGATAAAGTATAAAAATATCTTTTCAGATTTTCCTATCTCATATAAACTTGCCAAAATTCCGATAGAGAAATTTAAAGATAAAGCGTTTTCATCAATTTCGCAGCGTTTTTCAACTAAGTCGTCGCTAATAAATTCTATATAATTGTTTGTAAATTTTATCTCTTGTCTAGGGCGGATTACGGCAAATATGGATATTATAACTATAGATAGTAAAATAATGAATAAAATAGCAAAATACTGAACTATATCAATATCATCATGATTTATAAAATCTATAATCAAAAATGCATGTAGCGTAGAGATCGGCAATAATAGGACTAAAGACAAATATACAAAAAATTTTTCATAATTTTTGATTGCTATCGGATCTTTGTCATAATCTCTAGCCTTGGAATTTTGCTGCAAAGAGCCGCTATCATCCGAGATAAAATTTTGCTGCTTTGCGTTGTTTTCACAGGCAGAATTCTGAGCCGCTTCGGCTTCTAATTCGGCTTTTAAATTTAAAGCGCCAGGATCGGAATTTATGGTTTCAGAATTTGAAGCTTCGGAATTTGAAGATTTATAATTCAGGGATTTAGAATTTAAGATTTCGGAATTCGGAGGTTCAGAATTCAGGAATTCAAAATTCGAAACTTCAAAATTTGAGGCTTCGGAATTCTGGATTTCAGAATTCGGGGCTTTAAAATTTTCGCCGTTAGAATTTTGTACCAAGCCCCGCTTCGGCTCTTGATGCCGCTTTTGTAGTAGCTTTTTTAATTCCTCAAGCCTGCTTTGATCCATTTGCCGCCTTTAAATTTAATGGACGCGCCATTTTATATTCTCGCCGCTTAAGGCTCAGTAAATTTTACCGCGTGTCCGTCGCGCGCAGGCAAGCCCGACGAACCGAAACGATGCCGACGGATCAGGCGCCGCGAAACCGCCTTTTTGTACAAAGCTTTAATCTGATCTGCGGGCCAAATTTCATCTCAAATCGCACAACCGCCTTCTGTGCCGGCGCTTGTCGCGTGAGATCACGCCCGAATAAGCATCATATCCGCCGCGGGCCGCACCGAGGCTTCGACGCCGTGCGGAAAAAAAGGCTCGGACGACAAAAGCCGCGCCTAGCCGTACAAATTTAGCGCGAGCTCGGCCGCTCAAGGCACTTGCAAATTTTATCTATACTTTAGCGTCTGTTTGCAAGCTCGCACAGTCCTTGCGCAGTGCGCCGAAATGGGGTGTCGCCCAATCCGATACAAAATCTAAAACGCGCCAAATCCGGACGATCTAGGCCTTAAAAATGCACTTTAAATTTCGCCCAAAAGCTTCTGCCCGGCTCATAAAGCCTCGTGCCGTTCGGGATAGTTTCGTAGCCTGCGATACCGCCGCCGTAGCCGCCTTTTGAGTTATGATAGGCGTATTTGGCGTCGTTTAGGTTTTCCGCCGCTAGCAAAAATTGATAATTTTTATATTTATAGCCCGCGCTTAGTCCTAGCGTCCAGAAGCTATCGCTCTTGCCCAGATCCATGCCGCCCACGTCGCCGTAGCCCTTTTGTGCGCGGTTTTGCGACGCGTTAGCGTAGAAGTCGGCTTTGACGAACCAGTCTGGCTTTTCTAAGCCGGCGCTTAGTTTAAACGCTAGAGGCGAAACCTTAGGCAGCGCGTCGCCGTCTTTTAGGCCGCCCGCGTTTTTGGTCACCTTGCCGTAGACGTAGGATACACCCGCCCCCAGTCTAAATATATCGGCCAGTAGCGTATCGCCCTCGATCTCGCCGCCGTATAGCAGGGCGTCGGTATTAAAGGCGTCTGAGGACATGCCCATAGGATTATATTTTAGCATGATATAATCATCCATCTTTGAGACGAAAAAATTCGCGCTTAGTTCGTAATTTTGATCTTTTAGTACGGCGCCAAAATCCAGCTGAGTATTTCTTTCTTTACGTAGCTCTAAGTTCGCGTCCTTGTTCGTTTCCCAGTGATCAGGTAGTCTTTGTGCGTGCCCTAACCCAGCATAAAGCGTTAAATTTTGCAGATATTTTTCGTATCTAAAAAATCCTGAAAATAAATTTTCTTTCCTGCTCTTATGCGTTTTTAGCAGCCTTCTCTCGCCCGCGTCCAGCCTAAGTCCGCCAAAAAGCCCGTAGTCGTTTTCTAGGACGTATTCGTTTTGAGTGTAGATCGTTTTATACGTTACCTTGCGCTCTTTTACGTGCGGCTTTGATACGGCGGCGTCCATTTCGGCTTTAGATACGCCGGCTCCGCCCGTTCCAGCGCCTCTCCACTTAAATACATCCTCAGAGTACCCAGCGCCAAGATAGCTTGTTAGATTGTCGAAATTTAGCTCGCCTTCTAGCTTAAAGCCGTACATATCGCGTATCGGGTGGCTGATGCTATATCCCTTGCCGCGCCCCGTGCCCGGCACCACCGGACGCATGGTGAAGTTGTCCATTATGTGATCGATCTGATGATAGTACGAACTTAGCCTGATCTTGTGCTCGCCGACGTCTTGTTCAAATTTGAGCCCGAAAGATTTACGGTCAAACTGCACGCCGTCTCTCATCCTGTCCGCATACGCCGCTTCGCCCTCGCCCAGGTCCGTGCTAAGCTGAATGGCGGTAGAATCGGTAGGCGTGATCGTGCCCACGAGCGAGACGCTGTTGCGTTTATAGTGCGTATGCATTTTCTGTCCGCCGCCGCTTTTATAGTCGCCGCTCTCGTAATGTCCGCCCGAGATCTGCAAGCTGCCCCATTCATTGCCCACGACGGCGTCGGCTACGGTTTCGAAGCGTCTAAAGCTTCCGCCTAGCACGCTAAAATTCCCGCCGAATTGCGTTTTATCTAGTCTTAAAATATCTCGATCGAAGAAAATACCGCCGCTGATGAGCGCTCCATATCTGACGTCCTGCGGACCTTTGACGATGCGCACGGAGTTGTAGTTTTGCGCCGAGATGTAGGTGATGGGCGTATCCATACGCATGCCGCAGCCGCCGTTTAGCGTGCTGCCGTCGATGAGCACGGGCAGTCTGGACGCCGTCTGCGAGCGGTAATAAACCTCGCTGCCGCCTCCGCCCTTGCGCTCCATCGAAAAGCCGCTTAAGTTCAAAAGCGATTTTGCGATGTCGCTGTTTTCTAAAATAGTGTCTTTACCCGCGATCTCCACCTTCGTGGGCTCTTGCAAGATAGATTTTTTAAAATTCGACGATACGATTATCGTGCCTAAATTTACGTCCTTGCTCGCAGCATCGTCTGCGCTCAAGGCGCCGCATAGCAAAACCCCCGCCACAACGTAAGATAACTTCATTTTTGATCCTTTGGATATTATGATAAACGATTGCGAAATTTAATCACAAAAAATATTAAATTTATATTAAATTTAATATTTTAAAAAGTTAAAATTTTACGCCGTAAATCCCAAGCCGAAGGGCGCTTCGGAAAAATATATAGCGATCCTTTAATCGCTAGAATTTAAATTTCCTAAATTCTATCTTTTTGTTGAAAATCGACATCGTGCGTTGAAGATTGCTTATATCTTTTTGCATCGTCTGCATAAAATAATCTCTCAGCTGCACATACTCCTCTTTATTTGCCATCAAAATATTTAGTATCTCGACCTCGGCGTTTTCCTTATAAAGCACAAGCTGATCGTGAAGACCGAAAAAACTAAGGCTACCGTTGCGTAGGTGCATAATAGCCTTTGCTCCGAAAATTCCTGATGCGGCTAAAACAAAAATACACAATATATCAGTTATGCTTTCGCCGATTGTCATATCGTATGCATCGGCGGCAAAAATTAATAAAATCCAAAGAAGTAGTGCTATTTTTATAAACCAATTTACCCTTTGTCGCATACTGTGTCTGCAATCAAAGCTAATCACCATTGCGCCTATGCTGTTTAGTTCGAAAATTTTGCGAATTTTGTTTTTATGATAATACAGAATTTTATCGTTTCTAAACTCAAAATACATACCGTCTTTATCCCTAATTACGGTCAATAATGAAACTAATATAAATGGAAGCATTCGAAAGGTCTTAGGACTAACGGGATTTACTATGGTAGCAAAAGTAAAAAATATAATAAATCCTATCAGTAGCGCCGGAAATTGATAAATCATAAATTCGTAATAAGTATGGTCTTTGATGATTATCGGCTCTTTGTCGTAGTCTCTAGTTTTAGAATTCTGCGATAAGGCGCCGCTATCATCCGAGATAAAATTTTGCTGCTCTACATTATCTTTGGCGGTAGAATTCTGATCTATTTTACTTTCTAAATTTAAAGCGTCAGAATTTGTAGCTCTAGAATTCAGGGATTCAGAATTTGAAGCTTCGAAATTTGAAACTTCAAAATTCGAAACTTCAGAATTCTGGATTTCAAAATTCGTGACTTTAAAATTTTCGCCGTTAGAATTTTGTTCCAAGCCCCGCTTCGGCTCTTGATGTCTCTTTTGTAGTAGCTTTCTTGGTTCCTTAAGCCTGCTTTGATCCATTCTTGCCCCCAATAAGGCGTTTCAACCTCGCTTATTTTTGCTTGCGCTCTTCATCGCCGCTAGCTCCTGCGCCAAAAATTCCCCCGTGTAGCTACCCGTCTTTTTGAAATCTTTCGCGAGCTTTTCTGGGGTGCCGCAAGCGACGATCTGTCCGCCGCCCTCGCCGCCCTCGGGTCCCATGTCGATGATGTAATCGCAGTTTTTGATGACGTCTAGATTATGCTCGATCACAAAGACGGAATTTCCCAGATCGACCAAATGATGTAACACCGCTACCAGGCGATCTACGTCTGCAAAATGTAGCCCCGTCGTGGGCTCGTCCAGGATATAGAGCGTGTTGCCCGTATCGGTGCGGCTTAGCTCTTTGGCGAGCTTGACGCGCTGTGCTTCGCCGCCGCTAAGCGTCGTGGCGGGTTGGCCTAGCGAAACGTAGCCGAGCCCGACGTCCGCGAGCGTTTTTAGCTTTTGATAAATTTTAGGCACGGCTTTGAAAAACTCGAGCGCCTCGTCGATACTCATCGCCAAAACGTCGGCTATGCTTTTGTTTTTGTATAAAATTTCAAGCGTCTGCGCGTTGTATCTCGTGCCGTGGCAAACGTCGCAAACGACGCTGATATCGGGCAGGAAGTGCATCTCGATCGTGATCTCGCCCTCGCCCGCGCATTTTTCGCAGCGCCCGCCCTTGACGTTGAAGCTGAAGCGGCCGATCTTGTATCCGCGCAGCTGCGCTTCCTTCGTCGCGGCAAAAAGCGCGCGGATCTCGTCCATCACCCCCGTGTAGGTCGCGGGATTGCTGCGCGGGGTGCGTCCGATCGGGGTTTGATCCAGATAGACCACTTTATCTAGGCTCTCAAGCCCCGAAATTTTAGCGCCCTTTACCGCGTGCACCTTTCTAGCGCGATTTAGCTCCTCAAGCGCGGTAGGCAGTATGGTTTGCAGCACCAAGGAGCTCTTGCCGCTGCCGCTAACGCCCGTGATGCCGACTAAATTTCGCAGCGGAAATTTCGCGCAAAGGCCGTGGATGTTATTGATATTTACGTTTTTGATGCTAAGCCAAAGCTCCTGCTTACGGTGCTTTTGGTAGTTTATCTCCTTTTGGTTGTTCAGATACAGCGCGGTTTGCGTATTACTTTTAAGCAGATGCGCGACGTCTCCTGCGAATACGACCTCGCCGCCTAGATTGCCCGCTCCGGGGCCTATATCTACGACGAAGTCTGCCGCCTCGATCGTCTTTTTATCGTGCTCGACGACGATTACGGAATTTCCCTTTTCCTGTAAGCTTCGTAGCGTCTTGATGAGTTTTTGCGTATCGCGCTCGTGAAGTCCGATGCTAGGCTCGTCGAGCACATACATCACACCGCTAAGACCCGAACCGATCTGGCTTGCGATACGGATACGCTGCGCCTCGCCGCCGCTAATGGTGCGCGCATCGCGCCCCAGCGTGAGGTATCCAAGCCCCACGTCCTTTAAGAAAAACAGCCTCTCATTGATCTCTTTTAGGATCGGCGCCGCGATCTGCGCGTCCTTTTCGCTTAAATTTGAAAACCGCTTCTCGTCGCTGAAAAATTCCACGCAGTCTGCAATACTCATATTTATCACGTCGCCGATGCCTTTCCCCGCGACCTTTACGGCGAGGCTTTCGGGGCGCAGGCGCAGCCCGCCGCAGTCGGGGCAAATTTTTTCGCTCATATAATCGTCCAGATCGCTTTCGTTTTTGAGCAGATCGTAGGCGTATTTGATCGCGCCCTCAAATTTACGCACGAGCTTGTGTTTTTTCCAGTAAAAATCGATCTCTTTGACGCTGCCGTAGAGAATCAGCTTTTTTTGCTCCTCGCTTAAGTTTGCATACGGGATTTTGACGTTTATGCCGTTTGCCTCGCAAAACCCGAGCAGAAATTTATAGTAATAACTCTTGTTAAATCCCGACATCACCTTGATCGCGCCGCCCTCGATGGAGGCATTTTCGTTGATGATTTTGCCCAGATCGAGGCTAAATTTTATCCCCAGCCCGTCGCAGCTCTCGCACGCGCCCTTTGGGGAGTTGAAGCTAAACGCGAGCGGCTCGAGCGGCTTGAATGAAATTTTACAATCAAAGCACGCCATATGCTCGCTGTAGTGGATCAGGCTCTGCGCAAGCCCCAGCTCGGCGGCATTTGCGATCTCCACCTCAAGCTCGCCGAAGCTGAGCTTGAGCGCCTTTTCGACGTCGCTTGCGATACGGATGGAATTTTCCTCGTCTATGATCGTGCGGTCGATGATGACCTTGATCGAGTGTTTTTTCGTCTTGCTTAGCTCGATCTCCTCATCCAGCCGCACCAGTACGCCGTCGATCTGAGCGCGCACGTAGCCCTGCTCGCGCAAGCTTTGCAACATATCGGCGAAGCTGCCCTTTTTCTCGCGCACCAAGGGCGCTCCCAAGATCACCTTTGCGCCGCGCGGCAGCTTCATAATCTCGGCGATGATGTCGCTGGAGCTCATCTTTGAGATCGGCTTGCCGCATTTATGGCAGTGCTGTACCCCCACGCGCGCATATAAGAGGCGCAGATAGTCGTAAATTTCGGTGATCGTGCCCACCGTAGAGCGCGGGTTTTTCGACGTTGTTTTTTGATCGATCGCGATCGCAGGCGTCAGACCGTCGATCTTATCGACGTCGGGCTTGCCTACGCGGTCTAAAAACTGCCTCGCGTAGCTGCTTAGGCTCTCGACGTATCTGCGCTGCCCCTCGGCATATAGCGTATCAAACGCCAGCGTGCTCTTGCCGCTGCCGCTAAGACCTGTAAAAACGACGAGTTTGTCCTTTGGAATTTGCAAATTTATATTTTTCAGATTGTGTTCGCGCGCGCCTGTGATGGTGATGAGATCGTTCATTTTCGCCCTTTTGTGCAAATTAATCTTACATTATAGCTCAAATTGTTAAAATTGCGCTTTTGGAAGGGGCGGCGATGATACTAATCTGCACGGCTTTGCGCTGCGAAGCCCAAGCGATAATCGAGAGTTTTAAACTTACGCGCAGCGGCGATCTGTTCGCAGGCGAGCAGATGCTTCTATACATCTGCGGCGTGAGGTTTGGAGTTAAATTTGAAACGGGCGCTGCAGGCGGCATAGAAATAGAATTTAAGAGCGAACCCGGCGCGGAATTTGTTCGCCGTGCCGATGCAGATGTAGAATTCGGGCGCGAGGAGCGGCGCGGCGCGGACGTGAAATTTGAGCATCGTTTGGGCGCGGGCGCGCTCTGCGGCGTCGATGCAGAGGTCGGTTCTGCGCGAAATGCGGCTGAAAATTTTGAAATTTTAAATTTTGATTCCACGCAGAATTCAGAGCGCTTTGGTGAAATTTTACTTTCGCGGCGCGTGGACTTTGCGCTAAACATAGGCGTCTGCGGCTGCGAGGATAAAGGCGTGCGGATCGGCGAGGCATTTTACTTTGATGGTACGGCAGCGCAGGAATTTTGCGGCGAGGACGGATCGGAGCTTTACGGCTCGCAGGCAATGGGACGCGGCGTGCAGGCTCCTAAATTTCAAAATGTTTGCGAGCAGAAATTCCACGATATGGGCTCGTTGGAATTTTACGGCGCGAGTTTGGACGGCAAGCTGCGGGCAAATTTAATCTGCGTGAGCGAGCCTAAAATTTTAAACGAAGCGGAGCAGACCGATGAGGCAAATATCGCAAAAATCGAGACATGCGGCGAGATAAACGCACAAGCCCCAACGCAAGGAACGAACGGCGCGGCAGATACAAAAAATTTCACGCAAGGCGCGTCTCAGACTGCGGCACAAAGCGCGACGCAAGTCGAGGCGAAAAATTTAGCGAGCGCAAAACCCTCACAAATCGCGGTAGGTGAGTGCAGCGCTGCGACGAATACCACAGTACGAGCAATACAAAATACGCCGTGCACGGCAAAAGACACTACTTGCGAGCGCGCAAATCGCGATATCAGGCTTTATGATATGGAGAGCGCGCTTTTCGTGAACGCTTGCGAACGCGCGGGCGTGCCGTGGGCGATGATGAAGATCGTAAGCGATCATCTGCGCGGCGAGCGACTTAGCAAAAGCTTCGTCTATGAGCTCGTAAAGGCGCGCCTGCCGCAAATCCGCGCCGCGATAAAGGGCAAAATTTAACCACGAGGGCGTATGCAAAAAACCGAGCCGAGAGATAAATTTGGCTTCATATGCCGAATACGACGCGAAATTTAAAGGTATTGCGGAGGCGTAGGAGAAACGATGAAAATAAAAGACTCTTATCTGTATTTTGCCCTCTTGGCGTGCGCATGCATCGCGGTTTGCGCGTATGTCGCGGCGGATCTGTTTGCCGATCCGCCCTCGCTAGTCTTTTTAGCCCTTTTGTTCGCATTTGCCTGTATCGGGCTATGGCTAAAAGACGCTCTAATAGGCGCGCGCTACCTATTTTACTGCG
>NZ_CALKTS010000235.1 GCF_937997595.1 uncultured Campylobacter sp.
AGCTAAAAAACTTTTTATTATTGCTGAGAGCGAAAACGATGTAGATGATTTTGTGGCGGCCTACCTTATGACGCTTGAAAAAGAAAAGGCACAAAAATATGCAGATAGGTGTCTTTTTATAAAAGATAAAGATACATGGCAAGCAATATCCGAGTTGCGACGATCACATGTATTGGTTGCTAGCCCAAGGCTAGGCTTGGATGATGAACAACAAAATTTACTTGCGTTAGCCATAGAAAAAGGGCATGGAGTGATCGCGCCGTTTTGCGATGCCCCATCAATTGGTAATGACGATGTTATAGACCTTAAAAGTCCTCCATCATATCAGATCAAAGAGATACTGACGAAAGCGCAGTTCCCAGATGCTCTTGCAGAGGAATTTGCTAAAATAGGAAATAGGAGGCTGTCTGCACTTATGAGGTATCTCGTAGGAGTCGCTGCGCCGTCGTATGCGAAACGAAATACTGCTCGCGAATTGGCAAAAGCCTGTTTAATAGGTCGATGGGATGAAGAAAATAAAGCGGACATTCAAGCTATAGAAGAATTTGTCGGCAAAAGTTATAAAGAATGGATGGAAAAATTTAGAGCCGACGCTCTACGTTTAGACTCTCCACTTATTTTGATAGAGGGAAAATGGAAGGTTATTTCTTGTGATGAGGCATGGGACGTCCTTGGAGGTATGATCTCGAATGACGATCTAGCCCGTTTTAAGAATATGGCGATTTCATCTTTAGAAGAAAGAGATCCGGCGCTTGATCTACCAAAGGAAGAACGATGTGCCGCTAGTATTTATGGAAAACAATTAAACTATTCGCAAAATATTAGAAAAGGAATTTCTCAAACGCTTGCTTTGATGGGTAGTCGCCCTAAAGCGCTTAGTAACTGCTCTTGCAATGAAGCTTTAAACACTGTAAATTTTATTGTGCGCACATTGCTTGATGGAGCGGATTGGGAGCGATGGGCGAGCATAGATTACTACTTACCGCTTTTAGCAGAAGCCGCGCCCAGCGAATTTCTTGATGCTGTAGGGTCGTCATTGGCTGATATTTCGAATTCTCCTTTTCATAAACTATTTGAACAAGAAGGAAGTGGAATAGAGGGCCGTAATTACATGTGCGGTTTACTTTGGGCTCTTGAAGAGCTGGCATGGTCTCCTAATTATTTATCAAGAGTAGCGGTTATCTTGGCGGATCTTGCCTCTATTGATCCCGGCGGATCTTGGGCAAATCGTCCTATAAGATCGCTTGTGAATATATTCTTACCTTGGCATGTGCAAACTGCCGCAAAATTTGATAAAAGAAAAGCGGCGATCAAAGCTGTGATAAAAAATCAACTTAAAATTGGGTGGTCCTTGCTGCTAGAGTTGCTTCCGCAAGGTTGCCAAGCCACAATCGGAACTTGCCGCCCTATTTGGAGAGATTTTATCCCGCTAGATTGGAAGGATGGTATATTTCGAAATGAATATTTGGAGCAAATTGCTGCCTTATCCGAGCTTATGATTGATTTAGCAAAAGAAGACGTGGATAAATTTATTGAGCTTATAGAAAGACTTTCAAATTTGCCCAAAAATGCATACGATTTTATTCTTGATTATTGCTTGTCGGATAGTATAATAAATTTGCCCGAAGAAAAGCGCTATTTGGTTTGGGAAAAACTTGATGGGATTGTGCGTTGTCATAGAAAATTTTCTGATACTAACTGGGCATTACCCGAACAAGAACTTCGCAAAATCAAAAACATAGCCGATAGTCTTGCGCCATCTTCGCCGGAAATAAAATATCGTTATTTATTTAATGGCGTAGTTTTTGAGTTGTTGGACGGAGATGGTGACCGCGATATGCAGATAGAAAGGCTCTTTAAAAAACGCAATTCCGCCATAAAAGAAATTTTGGATAGCGGGGGTTTGATGAGTTGCATAAATTTTGCCAAAAAAGTAGCTTCGCCGCTCGATGTAGGTCGAGCTTTGGGCGAGATAGAATACGATTTGATTGAAAATAAGCTATTGCCAACCTTTCTTGATTCAAATGATGAAGTTGAAAAGCAGGTTTTAAGTGGATACGCACGGACTAAATTTTATAAAATCGGCATTAATTGGGTTGATATGATCATGCAAAAAGATTGGTCTTTAGAGCAACGCGCTAAATTTCTGTTGCTTTTACCTTTCAATGAAGAGATATGGAAAGCGGTTTCTAAGTATTTAGGAGAAAATAGCGAGGATCTGTACTGGAAAAACGTTAAAGTTAATCCCTATGAATCAGACGGCAATCTGAATGAAGCAACCGAAAAATTGCTTACGTATGGGCGCGAAGGTGTGGCCGTTATCTGCGCTGCTCACAAGGCAAATAAAGCCGAAATTAATGAAGCCTTAGCGGTTCGTTCGCTTATCTCGGTCCTTGATAGTAAAAGCGGTAAGCAAGAACTTACCGACTATAGCTATGTGGCCTATGATGTAGTTGAGCTAATTAATCGCCTTCAAAAATCAAAAACCATAGATCAAGACGTGCTACTTAAAATCGAATTTAATTTCTTTCCTTGGTTAAAAAGATTTTCAAGAGAAAAATCCTATACCGCAATCGAGAAAAAACTCGCTTCTGATCCGCAATTCTTTGCCGATATGATTGCCCTTGCCTTTCGGTCCAAACATGACAAAAGCGACGATACTAAAGAAATAGATGAGAATAAACGCTATCTGGCCCAAAATGCCTACGATATTTTATATGAATGGAAACTTTGTCCGGGAGTTAAAGAAGATGGAAAATTTGACGAAAATGCATTTAAAGAGTGGATCAAGGAGGCCAAAAGGATTACCGAAGAGACGGGGCATATAGGAGTTGCTAGGCACTATATTGGACAAATTTTAACTTATGCGCCTGCCGATCCGGGCGGACTTTGGATCCATAAAGCCGTGGCCGATATTTTAGATGCTAGAGATGCCGATAAAATACGCTCCGAATTCACGCTCACGCTTTTTAATCGACGCGGAATACATACTTTTACTTACGGGTTACGGGCGGGAAGAGAGAGAGCTTGCTAAGCATAATCAAGAAAAAGCTGAAGCCCTTGATGCGGAGGGTTTTACTAGATTCGCAACGATAATGCGTGGGTTCGCTGAGCAATATTTAAAAATAGCTAACGAAGAGGAAAAAGTGGATATTTACGAGTAAAAGCATTTTATGGCTGGAGAATCGATTTGGCAAAATTTGATTCCTTTTAAATTAAATTTAGCTATACTCCCGCGCAATTTTGCGATTAAGGATTAAATATGAAAGAGATTAAAAGCCTAAGCGAGCTGCGAGCTTTTGCGGATAAAATTCGCGCCGAAAAGGGCTATCGCGATCCGATGATGTGGGCGATCGGGCGCGTATTTAAGGGGCGTGCGAAGGAGCATAAAAGCCTAAGTGTGAATTACGCGCACGTAAATTTTAAAGATGGGCTAGTAAGCG
>NZ_CALKTS010000236.1 GCF_937997595.1 uncultured Campylobacter sp.
ATAGACCGAGAAAATAACACTTGGCTAATTCGTATATCACATGATTATTTAAGAGATATAGGGGATTATGCCTTAACTAAAACGATATGGTTATTGCATTATAAAAGTAACGATATAGAGCTGGACTTGAGGCGGATTTTTAATGATGAAACGATTGGCGATCCGTATAGAATTATTTATGAGCTTCACGATATAAAAACAGATGCCGAGAATACAACCAGCGATGAAATTATAGATATTTTGAGAAAAATTTTAAGCGTATACGGTGGTGGCGGAGTTGGACTAGAAAATTTTACTCCAAAAGAGAAATTAAAGGCAAGCTTAATGGTCAATTTATAGCAAAGGACAAAATACGAGCCATAGGGCAAAACAACAAATGCCCGAATTAAAGAAATAGTAGATGATTAAACCGCCTGCGATTAAGAAAACTATTTGCTTTATGCCGATCATCAATATGCAGTCGATTTAAAATTTTACCGTCGTAATAGGATAAATTTTAAAACCTCGTCCGCTTAAATCAGCGTCGGCTTTAGCTTGCGCGCCGAAAAGTCGGGCCTCTCGCCGCGAGCTAGGGCGATGAGCTCATCCGTCGCGATTAGATAAAAGCCCGCGAGACCTCTGCCGAAAAGCCTTTGGATTTCATCGCTTCTGCCGTCTAAAAAATCAAGCGCAAGCTTGGAATTCAGTAGCAAAAAATCGCTTCCGCTATCAAACGCGTCAAATAAAATTTCGCCCCCCAGCCGCAGCGCGCACTCCCGTTCGCGCTCATATATCTGCGCTCCAAGCGGCGCGCCTTCGCAGCCAAAGTGCACGATCTGCGCGCCCAGCCTGCTAGCTAGCTCCTCCGCAGCCTCGTCGTACCACACGGCGACGTTAAAGCCGCTAAAATCGTGCTTCGCGCCCGCTGCGTCAAATTCCGCCATGCTCTGTGCGCTTAAAATTTTATTACTGCGCGCTGGTTCAAATTTTAAAATATCGCAAAACGCCCTGTATGCCGCGCGGTCGTCAAACTCCATCCCCACGGCGTCGCACTTCGTAAAATACGCCATCTGCGGCTCGATGATCTCCAAAATCCTCATGCGCTCGCTCGGGTGCGTCTGCATCAGGCGGTGCGCGAAGATAAAGGCGCTGTTGCCCAAAAATTCCTGCGAGCATGCGGGGATTTTCGTCGAGTAAAAATAGGGCGCGAGGCTTTTGTAAAACTCGAAATCAGCAGCGTCCGCGATGCTCTCAAAGGCTTTAAATTTATCCAAAAACGCTCGCGGCTCGCAGCGCAGATCTTTAATCGCCTCTTTTTCGCTAAGAGGCGAGATGATTAGCTCGCTTCCAAAGTGCGCTATGAGTGTATCTAGCGGCTCTTTTACGCTTACGGTGGTGCCGCTGATTTTTACGAATTCCACCCCCTGCGCGCTGAAATAGGGATCGTGCGCGCAGATGTGATCAAGCAGTGCCGCAAGATCGGCAAAGGGCGCGCTTTCATAAACATAGGGCTTGAAGTAGCTTGTGACGTCGCAGCGCGGGTCAAAGCGAAAGAGCCTGATTTGAAGCATTTTTCATCCTTTTTTTATGGTGAATGATACTAGAATTTGCCTTAATAATGAGTTTTTTAGGCTCAATTTTATAAAATTGCGCCTTAGATTAACGCAAAGGCCGGCTATGAAAAATTTATACACCCTAAATCACGCGCCGATAAATGCGCATTTTAGTAAAAACTCCAGCGATTTCGTCGTGCGCGAAGTGCCGCTTTACGAGCCTAGCAATGAGGGCGAGCACTGCATTTTGCTGCTGCAAAAAAAGGGCATCAGCACGCACGAAGCGCTGCGGATTTTAAGCGAACATACGGGCGCTAAGATGCGCGAGTTCGGCTACGCGGGGCTTAAGGACAAGCAGGGGCTTACGACGCAGCACGTTAGCATGCCCGCTAAATTTGAGCCCGCGCTAGGCGGATTTTCGCACGAAAGCCTTAAAATTTTAAGCGTGCAAAGGCATAAAAACAAGCTTAAAATCGGGCATCTAAAGGGCAACGACTTTTTCATCCGCCTAAAAAAGGTCCTACCGCCCGACGCCGTCAAGCTTGCAGCCGCGCTAGATACGCTAGGGCGCGAGGGCTTTGCGAACTATTTCGGCTATCAGCGCTTCGGCAAGTTCGGCGACAACGCAGCACAGGGCGAGGAGGTGCTGCGCGGACAGAGGCGGCTTAAAAACCCCAAAATGCGCGACTTTCTAATCAGCGCCTATCAGAGCGAGCTTTTCAACCGCTGGCTTAGCAA
Organism: uncultured Campylobacter sp.; assembly: GCF_937997595.1. Taxonomy (GTDB): domain Bacteria; phylum Campylobacterota; class Campylobacteria; order Campylobacterales; family Campylobacteraceae; genus Campylobacter_B. Next base: position 2,271 of record NZ_CALKTS010000236.1, read on the forward strand.
GCGGGTCGAAATTTCAAAATTTGCGGCGGAATTTAGCTCGGGCGAGTTTGCTAAAATTTACGAACTAAGCAAAGATGAGGCACGCGAGATCGCGGCTCAGCCGCAGTTTTTCAAGCTTTTAAGGGGCGAGATTTTAGGGCATTTTCCGTACGGCGCGTTTTTTAGCTGCGACGATCTGGGCGCTGAGTGCGAGCGGTTCGCAAGACGAGAAATCACAAGCGCAGGCCTTATCGTGGGGCGAGCGAAGCTGCGAGCTAGCGGGCTTGGCGGCAGATTTGAAGATGAAATTTTCGCGCCTGCTCGCGAGTTTGAGGCGCAGATGAACGGCTCGCGCAGGTTTGCATGGAGCTTTATGGAGCGCGTGCAGCACGTCTACGATGCGCAAAATGCGCATTTTAGCTTCAGTTTTTATCTGCCGAAAGGCTCTTACGCGACGGTCGTTTTGGAAGAAATTTTGCACCGAGATATATTCGAGGGCGCCGCGACGGACGAGGATTGAGCCTCATCATGCTGCAGAATAGGGTTCACGCCGCACTTGCGCTACGTCACGCCGCATCGCACCGCGCCGCAAAATTCTGCGCGCCACGCCACGCCCCACGTCAAATCGCGCCGCGCCGCGCAGAATTTTGCGAAATATTAAAACCGACTGCATAGATTTAAATTTATGCGGCGATGAAATTTTATGAAATTTCGTGAAATTTTATCGCAGTAAGCGCAACGTTTTGTCTAAGCCATAGAATTTAAAATTTTATTCTGCTCGGCCGTAGGTAAAATTTGCTAAATTTCACCTTTTTATAGTTGTCCAAATTTATTTTCGTCAATAACCGGCAAAATATTATTAAGCTTAAAATCGCTTAAGTCTTTTATCTACTATTGCCCGTTTACAATATTTTCAAAAAAATTATTCTCTTCCCAAAAGTAGCATTCTAACATTTTTAAAATTCCATTTTCCAAAAGAACCATTGCTCCTCCAATGTTTTCATCAGAAAGCATTAAATTTACATTGCCGACAAAACCGTTGTTTTTGCTTTTTTCTAATATTTTTTTACACTTGAAATGGCAATAATATCCGGCTGTCGAAACCTCTCTTTTTGTAATTTCTGAATTTTCAAACTGCTTATAAAGCGCATAATCGCCTAAATCATCACTTATTAGTTTAACAATTTCAGCCTCGATATTTGCAATATCTGTAAAATTATCGAGGGATAAACATCGTTCCGATTTTTGGTTTTCCATTTTTTATAACTCCACGTACATTAATTTCATAGCCTTTAATATTAACTTTATAGCCATTAGTAAAATTATTTAGCAACTTACCATTTGCCATATCTCTTTCAAGTTCTTTAATTATAGCATTATAAGCTTTTTGTTGATTGTTTTCAAATTTATTTAAAAAATCATCTAATTTATGCTCTTTTTTTGTTAAAGATGTGATTTAATTTATTAGCTTCTTTATCGTCGTCATCCTCCGGAGGTAATGGTGCAGGGGCGGGAGTTTATACTTACTCGCGGCGTAAAATTTCAATCCTTAAATTCCGCGAGCCCTGAAATTTAAGCCAAAAAAGCTATAATTGCGCTCGGGTGTGGCGTGCGGTCGCTCCGCAAGGAGAGGAAAGTCCGAGCTGCGATAAGACAAGGTTGCGTCTAACGGACGCCGGGGGCAACCCTAGGGAAAGTACAACAGAAAGCAAACCGCCGCGCAAGCGGTAAGGGTGAAAGGGCGGGGTAAGAGCCCACCGCGCGCGTGGAGACACGGGCGGCAATGCAAACCCAACCTGCAGCAAGAACGGGTGGTTTCGTCTTATATTCGAACCGTTCGCTCGAACCGATTTGCAAAAATCGGTCTAGATAAATGACCGCTGTAACGGAACTCGGCTTATAACCACACCTCTTTTTACGCGGAACTTACTTATATAATAAGGATAGAATTTTGAAAAGCTTAATTTTATGCGGTATGCTTTGCGCCATTGCTTTGGGGCTCGGAGGCTGCGCAGGCTCCGATAAATCTATAATCTTGCAAGGCGACGCCCACGATCGCGCCTGTGCGGAGGTTTATGAGCACTATAAAGAGCTTGAAGCGGAGCTCTTAGCGGTCGAGGATCGATATGCAAACCCAAGCGTCGCGAACGATTATATACAGACTTACGACGAGTACGAGCGCACCATCGCCTACTACAATAAAAATTGCGC
>NZ_CALKTS010000237.1 GCF_937997595.1 uncultured Campylobacter sp.
AACATGGTCTATGCGAGCTACGAGCGCGAGGCGGTGAATACGAAATTTCAAGGCTCCGCCGCCGATATCATCAAAAAGGCGATGGTTGAGATTTCGCCGCTGTTAAACGATGAGGCGCGGCTGATATTGCAGATCCACGACGAGCTGATCTTCGAGGTGCGGGACGAGGCGGCGCAGAGCTTTGGCGAGCGCGCGCAGGAGATAATGCAAAGCACGGCGAGCCTGAACGTGCCTTTAAAGACGAGCCTAAACATCGCCAAGCGCTGGGGCGAGCTGAAGTAGCTCCGCTAAATTTAAAGCGGCTAGAATTTAAGCGGAATTTAAATGGCGCGCAGAATTTTAAATTTTGAGCAGGAGGGAGCCTAAATTTGCTCGTTTGATAGATTTAATCGCTCTAAATTTAAACCGAGCGACTAGCGTAGTGCGGCACAGATCGCCGCCATCTTTAAAATTTTGATTAAATTTAAGCTCTCCGCTTAGCAATATCAAACGGCGGTTAGATAGATTTATCCGAATTAAATTTAAACTATGTGTTTTAGCAAGAGATCTGGATAAATTTTGCCGTGCGTATAAATTAAAATTTCATTTAAGCGGCGTAGTGGCGGAATTTTTAAATTTAAATTTTACGCAAAGTCGCGTGCCGTGTGAAATTTAACGAGTGAAAATTCATACAAAATTTAGCTCGCGAGAAAATAGACATAGGCTTTGCAAAAAGGAATTTTTAGAAAATGAAATGATCGGTGAGCCTTTTTAAACCGGCGGCTCGTAAAGATGAGTGCCCTTATAGCTTCACGAGCGAAGCTATAAGGATTTCGGACTAAATTTTGGCATGAATTCTGCGCGCGTAAATTTTACAAGCCTGCATAGAAATTTCGCGAGCTTGCGCAAATTTCGTGCCGCCTATTTTTTAGATTTTTCTAGCGCGGCGGTAAGGTCGGCTATGAGATCGTCAGCGTTTTCGATGCCTATGGCTAGGCGCAGCAAATTTTGACTGATGCCGATGCGCTCTTGCAGCTCGCGCGGATAGCTCTCGTGCGTCATCGACGCAGGATGGCAGATCAGGCTTTCTACGCCGCCCAGGCTCACGGCTAGATCAAATAGCTCAAGGCTACGCGCAAAGGTTTTATAGTCGTATTGTGGCTTAAGCACCAGCGAGATGACCGCTCCGATACCGCTAGCTTGGCGATCTTGTATCTTTTTTTCGCTCTTAGAGTGCGAGCCTGCGAAATTTACCGCCTCTACCGCAGGATTGCTGCGTAAAAATTCTATTATCTTTAGCGTATTTTCGCTCTGGCGGTCGAAGCGCACGCTTAGCGTTTTAAGTCCGCGTATTAGTGAATACGCGTCGGTAGGCGATAGCGTCGCGCCCAGAGTGTTTTTCATAAACTGAATTCTTGCGGCAAGCTCGTCGTCATTCGTCGTAACGATGCCGGCGATCAGATCGGCATGCCCGCCTATGTATTTGGTCGCGCTATAAACCACGACGTCTGCGCCGTGCTCTAGCGGGCGCTGATAATATGGGGTCAAAAAGGTATTATCCATAACCACAAGCGCGCCGTTTTTATGCGCGAGCTCGCTGATGCGCTCAATATCGGTTACGCGCAAAAGCGGATTTGATGGCGTCTCGATGAAGACCATTTTGACGTCGCTTGGAATTTCGGTGATCAAATTTAGATCATCCACCAAGTCGTAATTGATCCCTTGATTTTTAAAAATCCCGCTTACGTAGCGATAGGTGCCGCCGTAGACGTTGTTGTTTAACAGCACGCGATCGCCGCTTTTAAGCAGCGCGAATGCAGCGCTCGTAGCCGCCATACCCGAGGCTAGCGCGAAGGCGTATTTGCTACCTTCAAATTTTGCGAAAAGTTCCTCGAAGGCGTTGCGCGTAGGATTTGCGCCGCGCGAGTAGGCGTATTTGCCGAAATCATCCAGGCTTTCTTGCACGAAGGTGCTGGCTAGATATATCGGCGGAATCACCGCGTTGTGGGGGTTGGACTTGGCCTCTATGCCCTTTACGATTAGGGTATCTACTTTCATCTTTTCTCCTTGAAATTTAATGGATTTAAAAGCTCATCGCTCCGATAAATTTAGCTATGCGCTCGTCGCTGCTACCGAAGAATTCCTCTGCGTCGCCGTCGAATGCGATAACTCCGCCGTCTAGGAATAAAATTCTATCTGCGATCTTGCGTGCAAAGCCCATATTGTGCGTGACGATTATGAGCGAGCGATCCTCTGCGGCAAGCTCTGCGATAGTCTTTAGCACCTGTGCCTCAAGCTCGGGATCAAGCGCGCTCGTAGGCTCGTCCAGTAGCAAAAACTCAGGCTGCATCGCAAGCGCCCGCGCGATCGCCACGCGCTGGCTCTGACCGCCGGAGAGGCGAGCTGGATACGCGCCAGCTTTATCCGCCATGCCGACTTTTTTTAGCAGCGCCATTGCATTTGCTTCGGCAAGCTCGCGTGGCTGCTTTAGCACGTGTACGGGTGCTTCGATGACGTTTTGCAAGACGTTGAGGTGCGGAAAGAGATTGAAGCTTTGAAAAACCATGCCCGTATGAGCGCGGAATGGATGATACTCGCTTGTTTTATGTGGAGCGTCGAAATTTATCTTAAACTCGCCTAGCTGTAGCTCGCCGCCGCTTGGAATTTCGAGCAGATTTATGCAGCGCAGCATCGTGGATTTGCCGGAGCCGGAGCTTCCTAAAATCACTGTCGTTTGCCCGTCGCGAAATTCTAAGCTTAGCCCATTTAGCACGACGTGATCGCCGAAGCGCTTAGTTAAGTTCGTAAATTTTATCATCACACGAACCTTGAAAATCGTCGCTCTAGCTTGGATTGTAAGAACGTAAGAAGGGTGCAGACCGCTAGATAAAATAGCGCCGCCAGCACGTATAACGTGAGCGGATCGAATGCCCGCGCAGCGATACGTTGAGCGACCATAAACATATCGACCATCGTAATCGAGGCTACGAGCGAAGTGTCTTTAAGCGTAGAGATAAATATATTTGATAGCGGCGGCAGCGATATGCGCGCTGCTTGCGGAGCGATAATACGGCGCAGAATTTGAGCGTAGCTCATGCCTAAAGAGGTAGCCGCCTCCCATTGCCCCTTTGGCACCGATAGGATCGCAGCTCGCACCGCCTCTGAAGCGTAAGCGCCGATATTTAGGCTAAAGGTAATGATCGCAGCAGCCCAAACATCAAGTGTGATCCCAACGATTGGAAGTCCGAAATAGACGATAAAAAGCTGCACCAAAAGCGGAGTGCCGCGAAAAATCCAAATATAAATTTCGCTTAGCTGCTTTAAAATTTTAAAATTTGCGATGCGTGCGACCGCCGTCAGCACCGCAAGCACGAGCCCGAGCAGAAATGAGATTATCGTAAGCGGGATCGTAACTTGCAACAGGGCTAGCGCCATTGGCTCTAGCGAGCTGCTAACAAGCTCTATAATTCTGCTTGTTTCGTTCATTCACTCACATCTTTGCCGAAATATTTAAGCGAAATTTCTTTTAGCTTGCCTTCGGCTTTGAGTTCGTTTAAAGCTTTGCTGATTTGATCTGCGAGCTCTTTATTGCCCTTTTGAACTATTGCAGCGCTATAATCGACGTCTTTTAGCTTTGCAGCGATCTTAATTGGAGCGCCCGGGCGCTGCTTTAAAAAGTCGTAAAATACGGTATTATCGCGCACGACGGTATCTACGCGGCGAGCGATCAGCAGCTCCATACTTTTGGCGAAACTATCGACGGTTACGTTTTGCGCGCCGTATTTTTTAGCGACTTGCGCCCAGTTGCTGGTAGCGGAGTCTGCATTTTTCTTGCCTTTTAAATCCTCGAAGCTTTTAATGTCGTTGTTATCTTTATGCACGATGATAGCTCCGTAAACGACGGTGTAGGGCACTGAATATTCATATTTTTTCTTGCGCTCATCAGTAATGCTTACTTGATTAAACACAGCGTCTGCTTTGCCTGCATCAAATGCTGCAAGCATCGCATCCCAAGGCGCGGTTAGAAATTCTATTTTTAGACCAAGCTTTTCGGCGACTGCGCGCGCGACATCTACGTCGTATCCTACGAGCTCATTTTTGTCGTTATAATACGAAAATGGCGAAAAGGTGCCTTCCGTAGCTACTTTAAGCGTACCTTCGCGTAGCGTTTTAGCGTTTGCGCCGCATATTAAAAGCGCGCACGCAAGCAAAGTTTTTATTAAATTTTTCATAATTCCTCCAAAATTTTATGAGCGAAATTTAAAATGCGAAATTCCGCCCAACCAAGTTTAAAATTTCACGCTTCAACTAAGCGGTTGTAGAATTTACTCCGTAATGTCTTTGCCGAAATATTTAAGTGAAATTTCTTTCAGCACGCCTTTTTGCTTTAGCGATTTTAGCGCGGAATTTATCTGCGCCGTCAGCTCGTCGTCCTTTTTAAGCAGCACGGCGGAATAGATCGGCTCATTGCCTTGAGCTGCGATCTTTAGCGGGGCGTTCGGGCGCTGCTTCATATAGTCGAAAAATGTGATGTTGTCGTTGATCGTAGCGTCTGCGCGACGAGCTATGATAAGCTCCACGCCCTTGCTAAATCCGTCTGCTGTAACGATCTCGGCGCCATAGCTGCGCGCCATGTCAGCCCAGTTACTGGTAGCGGAGTGGACGCTTTTTTTGCCTTTAAGATCCGCAAAACTTTTGATCTCCTCGTTATCAGCTCGCACTACCAGCGCAGCATAAGCCACGGTATAAGGCTCGCTGAAATTATATTTTTTCTTGCGCTCCTGCGTGATGCTTACTTGATTCATCGCTATGTCCGCTTTGCCTGCATCAAATGCTGCAAGCATCGCATCCCACGGTGCGGTTAAAAATTCCGCTTTTAGCCCTAGCTCTTTTGCTAGTGCGCGAGCGATATCGACATCAAAGCCGGTAAGATTATTTTTCTCGTCATAGAAAGAATACGGCGAGTAAGTCCCCTCCGTGGCTATTACGAGCGTGCCCTCTTTGAGCGTCTTAGCGCTTAGGGTAGCGGTGATTAGCACTGTTGCGAGCAGGGCTTTAAATATTTTCATTACATCTCCTTGAAATTTAGCTATCGCTCGCGCTGCGAGCAGATGCGCGATTATATCGTGCGGAATATATAATTTTTATTAAAAATTCTAAATTTTAGTAAGACGTGATACAAAATTTCGCCTGCATGACAAAACTTTAGCTCATATATTTTTAAAATTTTGACAGAGGCGATTTATAAAATTTCAAGTTTATTAGGTAAAAGTATCACAGACCGAATTTAGCCTGCGATACAAAATAAGATTTGCAAGTATTTCGAGGCGATTTTTTGAGTTGGAAGCTAAAATTTTGCGCAAGCTAGACTTCTGCTTGCAGTTGCGAGCGCAAGAGAAGCAAAGGCGGTTTGTCACAGACTTAAAATTTCAAATCTTTCTCAAAAGCGCTCGCGAGGCAAGCCTTTTAGAAAAAGACAAGCTGCTAGCGAATTTGCCCGCCTCCACGGACGACGTATTTATAGGTTGTAAGCTCCCTTACCCCCATCGGCCCTCTGGCGTGCAGCTTTTGCGTGCTGATGCCGATCTCGCCGCCAAATCCAAACTCGCTGCCGTCGCTAAAGCGCGTCGAGGCGTTGGCATAGACGACCGCGCTACCCACTTCGTTTAAAAACCGCTCGACGTTTGCGTAATCGGCGCTTAAAATCGCGTCCGAATGGCCGCTAGAATGCGCGTTTATAAAGCTGATCGCCTCGTTCGTATCCCGCACGGCGCGCACGGCTAGCACGAGATCCAAAAACTCGGCGCCAAAGTCGCTCTCGCCTGCAAGTTTGACGTTTTTAGTGCCTCGCAGCTCCGACTCGCACGCGCCCAGAAGCTCCGAGCTCACGCGAAACTCGACCTCCGGCATCTCGCGCACTAGTACCGGTAAAATTTCGCCCGCCACGCCCTCATGCAAAAGCACGCATTCTACGGCGTTGCAGACGCTTGGGCGCTGGGTTTTGGCGTTTTTGATTATCTTTGCCGCTTCGCTCAAATTTGCGCTCTCATCGACAAAGATGTGGCAAACTCCCTCACCCGTCATGATGATCGGTACGGTCGCGTTTTGCGCGATAAAATCTTTTAAGCTCTTGCCGCCGCGCGGTATCAAAACGTCGATATGCTCGCTCATTTTCGCCATTTGCGCCACTACTTCGCGTTCAGCGCTCTCCACGAGCTGCACTGCGCCTGCTGGTAAGCCAAATTTCGCCCCCGCTTCGTTAAATAAATTTACTAAAAAAATGTTCGAATTTAGCGCGCTGGCACTGCCTCGCAGGATCGCTGCGTTACCGCTTTTTAGCGCCAGAGCCGCCGCGTCGATGCTGACGTTTGGGCGACTCTCGTAGATGATACCGAGCACCCCCAGCGGCACGCGCACGCGGCTGATTTGCATGCCGTTTGGATGGCTCCAGCCGCCTAGATTCTCGCCCACGACTTCGGCGAAGCCCGCCACATCGCGCACGCCCTGCGCCATAGCCTCGGTGCGGGCGTCGGTTAGCCTTAGGCGGTCCAGCAACGCCGCACTCAAGCCCGATTTCTCGCCGTTTGCAAGGTCTTTGGCATTTGCCGCTTTTATCACGTCCTTTTGCGCGAGCAGCTCATCCGCCACCGCGTTTAAAATTTCAAATTTAGCCTTGCTATCAAGTCTCAAAAGCTCGCCGCAAGCGGCCTTTGCGCGCTTACAGATATCTAAAATTTCGTTCATTTTCGCTCCTTAATCTATAAATCAAATCACACGCTTTGTATCAAAATGCTGCGAACAGCACCTATATCGCGTCTAAAATTCGTGCGCGTTATTATCTGATCCGTGCCGGCGGCTTAAATTTAGCGCGCTTCGGGCCATTTTATTTCGGATCTTGTGCCAAAATCTCCCGCACTCGCCGGGCATTACGTCTAACTTTCTCATTCCAGTTCGCGCATGCGCTTTTACGTAATCCGCCGGCTCATATCCGCGCAGCTTAAGAACATCTAGCTCGCCGTTTTTATCGGTGTCCAGCTCATCAAATTCTGCCGTCCACGCCGCGCCTTGCGCCGTAAATTTTAGCTTGATATTCTTTGGGGCTACCGCTTTCTCCCGCTCGGCGCGATTTAGCGTGCCGCCTAGGTCCTTGTCATTAGCCTCTATAAAAATTCTAGCGGGATTTGCCTCTTTGCACGCCCACGCCGCGCCCGCCAAAAGTAGCGCAAAAAATATAATCTTTTTCATCTTCGCCCTCCGTTTGA
>NZ_CALKTS010000238.1 GCF_937997595.1 uncultured Campylobacter sp.
TCCTTTGCCATCGCCACGGCGACGCTTGAGACCGAGATCGGATTTTTTGAAATTTCGGTTTGGTTGCGGATGCGCGCCGCGCACTTTAGCGCTTCATCTATCGCTCTTGCGATCTGCGCGCCCGCGTGGGAGTTTTGTTTGGCAAATTTAAAGGCGTCTTTGAGCTGGCCTACGATTTGCGTCTCGCCCACTACGAGGCTGTCAAGAGAGGCTGCGACGGCGAAAAGGTGGTGTATCGCGCCGCGATCCTCATATATGTCGGCTAGGTTTTGCAGCTCTTCAAAGCTCACGCCGCTTACGCGTGAAAGTGCCAAAAGCACGAATTTTTGCGCTTCGTCAAAGTCGCTTACGACGGTAAAAATTTCTACGCGGTTGCAGGTGCTAAGCACCAAACACTCCTCTATCGCGGAGTTTGAAGCCAAAAGGCGCAAAATTTCTTTTTTGCGCACGTCGTTTGAAAACGAAAGTTTCTCGCGCACCGTGATGTCCGTGTTTTTGTGGGTGAAGCTCACGCTCATATACGCCATCAAAACTCCCTATCTATCATATCTCGCACGATTTGCTCCAGCTTGTCGTTTTTAAATTCTGCCACGGCTTCAAGCGCCTTTTGCCCGTAGGCACGAGCTTCGTTTATACAGCGCTCGATAATGCCGTGCTCGCTAAGCTTCGCTTTGATCCATGAAATTTCGCTCTCGCGCAACTGCTTTTTAAAAAACGATTTTAGCTTTTGCCGCTGCGCATCATCTAAATTTTCGTATAAATAGATGTATGGCAGGGTGGTTTTGCCCTCCGCAAAATCGCTCAGGCTCGGCTTACCGAGCGCTTCTGAGCTTTGCGTCACGTCTAAAATATCGTCGATGATCTGAAAAGCAAGCCCCAAATTTTTGCCGTATTCGCCGAATTTTGCGCTCGCGCTTAAAATTTCATCATGATCTTTCGCGGCGCTTAGAATTTCGCCCTCGTTTTTTGCGCCGCTCATATCTGAAATTTCGTCGCGATTTTCTGCGCCGCCGAATTTCAGAAACACCCCGCAGCGCGCGACCTCTTCGATCAAAGCGGAGGTTTTTAGATAGATCATTTGCAGATATTTGCTCGCATCGTCGTTGAAATCGTTGCTTAAGCTCACGTCCATCAGCTCGCCCACGGCTAGTTTCGTGACGGCGCCCGAAAGCGCGGCGGCGATGCGGCTTTCAAATTTAGAAAGCTCGAAGTATGCCTTAGAATAGAGTATGTCGCCCAGCATCACGGCGTTTTTGGAGCCGTAAGTGGCGTTGATCGAGGGCTTGCCGCGGCGCACAGAGCTTTCGTCGATGACGTCGTCGTGCAGCAGGCTTGCGGCTTGAATGAGCTCGATGATCGCGCACAGACGCAGTGATTTTTCATCTTTTTGCGCGATGTTTAACAGCAGCTTGGAGCGCAGTTTTTTGCCTGAGCTAAGTTTCGCAAACATCTCGTTAGCGGGCTCGTAGCCGCATTCTGCGATGAAGCTTTTCATAATTAAATCGATTTGATCTTGCATTATTCGTTATTGCTTAGGATATTTCCGCTCATTTGCAAAAATTTGTCGTTTAGCTCGTCTTGTAGATCCTGCTGCGCGATGAAGCTTTCGATCTCGCGCTCGCTAATGCCGCGCGCTTCGCAGAGCTGCTCACAGGCGATTAGGCGGATTAGAGCTTCTTCGATTTCGTTTTGCACCAAAGTAGGGCTTGCAGCGGATAAAATTTCAAAAAATTTCTCTCTTGGGCTACCTTCAAAAATATCCATTTACCTTCCTTAAAATTTCGCGATTATAGCAAATGTAAAATTTAATTTAGGTTAGG
>NZ_CALKTS010000239.1 GCF_937997595.1 uncultured Campylobacter sp.
TTGACGATCTAATCGTAAAGCTCGCGGACGAGAAATTTTTCCACGCCGACTACGATGCGACGCTAGCGCCGGTATACGGCGATGACATCAAGGCTGACGACGTCGTAATCGAGGGTGGGAAGTTATAAATTTAGATTCGCCGTCTAGTTTAGCAGGGCAATTGAGCCCTGCGACCTTGCAGTGACGAGCCCGCCGTATCTTTGCCGAACGGCGGCTGTAAATGTCAAAAGTGGCGGCGAGTACTTTTATAAGCTAGCTAAATTTATCGATCTAGCGGCAAAGTTTTGCTTCCGCACGGCGAATTGCCGCCGAGTAAATTTAGCCGAGCCGAAACGCAGCCTAGCGCGGGTCGTCGCGGCAAATTTTAAGTCGCACGCGGCGGCGTAAAATTTCAAGCGACAGTAGAATTCTAATACAAACTGCTCGTGCGATAAAAATTTATATCGCACGAGCAGTGATAAATCGCGAGCGACCGATCGTTAAACCGAGCGAGAATTTATAAAATTTATCGGCTCAAAACGACTTGTAAATTTCCACGCGGGCTAAATTTTCCGTACCGATTTAAGAGCCAAACGCATAAGCCGCGCAACGCATCCATTTCCACGCCCAGCTACACAGCGCATCTGTGCCGCTAAGCCTACGATCCCGCGCGCTTTGTCTGCATATCTGTGTATCGCCAGAACCGTATGCAGCAACCGCCTCTACCATATTCCACTGCGCCGCCGCCCGCCTCATTCGCTCCAAATTTTGCGGTTCAAATTTAGCTCGCTCACGATACCCGCAAGCGCGCCGATCTCATCTACGTAAAGCTCTATCGTGGAGTCCTGCTTTAGCGAGCAGTCGATTCTAGGCTCGAAATTATCGCGCCAGGTCTCGATCGCCACGTAAATTTTATCCTCCCTTAGCACCGCGTTTATCTGCGAGCCCAGCCTTAGATAGACCTCCGTCAGTCGCTGCATCAAAAGCGGTGTCAGCGCGTATCTTGCGCCCACCTGATCGGTCGTATAGACGTCGAAAAACTCCTCAAATTTCACGTCGTCCATATTCGCTCGCTGCCCGTATTTGCGCAGATTCCGCGAGTTTTTGTGACATACGCGCACCTCGCAGCTAAGCCTTTTGTGAAAGTCCGCGACGAAAAGCACTCCTTGAAATTTTACGTCGGTGCGAGTGCCGTTTTTGGTGCGCACCTTTTCGGCGGCGTAAAAGTCGCTAAATCTCACGCGCACGCCCTGCACCTCCCCGCTCATCATATCCTCGCTCGATTGCTCGTTTATGTAGCAGTCGTAAATTTCAAAAAACTCATCCGTCCCCAGCCCACCATTTTCATCGTAGCTAAGCCCGAAGCTTTTTGCGATGCTCGCGACGATCCTGCTTTTAAAATTTGATCTGAAATTCCGTCTTTTGCTCGCCGTTAAAAGAGCGCCTACTATGCCGTAAACGGAGATGCCGAAAAATACGCCGGGCGCCACTTCGTCCCAAAAGCGCGCCACCAGTGCGCCCACGCCGAGCCCTACGACAGCGGCGACGATGTTGGCCTTTTTCACCGCTTTTTGCAGCGCCGCGCGCTCATCCTCTAGGCTCTGCAGATCGGCTAGAAAGTTAAATTTTGATCCGGTTGCGCCGTCTTTTTCGCTCCCGCCCTCACTTTCGGCGGCTTTGGGCACAAACCTCCCGCAAATAGCGCTCCCGCGGCTATCGCCGTCTTTAAAGCCGCTGCCCTCGCCCGCTTTAGCCTTTAATACCCGCCCCTCGTTTATATCGGTACTTAAAATTCGCCCAGTTTGCGCCGCGCCCTGCCCTAATGCGTCCGTATCTTGCGCCGTATCAAAGCCGCTAAATTTATCAAAATTTGCGCGCTGCGTGCCGCCGTTTTTGCCAAGGCTTAGGCTGTAAAATAGGCGGTAGAGCAGCCCGTTTAAGAGGGGGAAGATGATGAAAAGCGCGATTATAAGCCAGTTCGTATCAAACGAGACGGGCTCTGCCCCGGTATTCAAAAACGCATAAAGCCCGAGCAGCAGCAGGGCTATCAAAAATGAGACGAGCTTGCTAATGCGCGCGAGCTTTTCGCGCCGTTTTTCAAGTAGATAAAGCTCCTCTAAATCGCCGTTTCTATCCATAATCCGCCTTTTGTAGCGCATTTAGCGCCGGTTTATTTGCCGCGCGCCAAATTTAAACGCTCGCGCGCCGCCGCCTGATCGTCGCTAAATTTAGCGCAAAACTCGCGCCCTGCCGCAAAATTTTAAAATTTAATCCGTCGCTTTAAATTTAGCCGTTATAAAATTTTAAATTTCGCCTTTGCCGCGCCGCAGCTCGTTTAATGCGGACAAATCTTTAGCGCCTCTTTCAGCCGCCCTAGCCCGTCTTTTAGCAGCGCCCTAGAGGTCGCGATATTTAAGCGCAAAAATTTCTCGCCGCCCTTGCCGTATTGCGCGCCGCAGGAGAGATACAGCCCCGTTTTTTCGCGGATGAAGCGCGCAAGCTCCGCGCTATCCTGCGTGTAAGCGCCCGTATCAAGCCACATCAGATAGGTTGCATCTTGCGGCACGACATGCACCTGCGGAAGCTCACGCGCGATAAATTCCGCCGCGAATTTGCGATTTTCGCTGAGGTATTCGCGCAGCGCGTCCAGCCACGGCGCACCCTTCGTAAATGCGGCGATCGCGCCCTGCACTGCGAAAAAATTCGGCTCGGCGATGTCGTCGGAATTTAGCGCCTTTGAAATTTTATGACGCAAGCGCTTATCTGCGGCAAAGACCGCCGCGCTTTGCAGCCCCGCGATGTTAAACGCCTTGGTTGGCGCGATTATGCTAGCCGAAATCCTCTCGCAGATCTTGCTTGCCGCAGCAAATGGCGTGTAACGCACGCCAGGCTCGGTCAGATCGCAATGCACCTCGTCGCTAAGCACCGTCACGCCGTGCTTCTCGCACAGCTCACCGATGCGGGCAAGGTCATCTCTGCTAAAGGTGCGACCGACCGGATTGTGCGGGTTGCAAAGGATAAAAAGCGTCGTCTGCGGATCGGCAAGCTTAGCCTGTAGATCCTCCCAATTGATGCTATAATCGCCGTTAGCGTAGGCAAGCTCATTCTCCACAGGCACGCGGGCGGCGTTTTTAATGCAGTAGTAAAAGCAGTTGTAAACGGGGCTCATCAGTAGCACGTTCTCGGCGGGCGAGGTGAGCTTGCGGATGATCGAATCGATCGCAGGCAGCGTGCCGCCAGCATAGATCAGCCACTCCTTTTGGATTTCATAATCGTGGCGCGCGAGCCACCAGCCTTGATACGCGCTGCGCCACTCATCATCTACAAGCGAATAGCCTAAAACTCGCTCGTTCAGCCGCTTTTGCAGAGCCTCGATGATCTCGGGCGCTACGGCAAAGTCCATATCCGCGACCCACATCGGAAGCTCGCTCTCGCCTACGTCCCATTTAAGCGACTTCGTGCCGCGGCGATTTGGCAGAGTGTCGAAGTCGTATTTCTCCTTGCCACTTATAAAATCAAAAAGTCCCATCTTACGCCCTTAATTCAGTAATGATTTCAGTTTTAGACGCGTCCGTTGCGCCATCTAGGATCAGCTCGCCGATGCTTGCCGCGCGGATTAGCCCGCTGCTCGGATTTTTGACGCTATCGATTGCGCCTTTTACCTCGGCACGGACGTCGCTGTATTCAAACGCCAGCGTCGTATTTATCAGCTCGCAGTCTTGCAAGCGCAAATTTTGCATATAGCAAAAGCCCTGCAGGCTCTCGATCTTGCAGTTTCGCAGCGTTACATTTTTGGAATTCCAGCCGAAGTATTCGCCCGCGATGAAGCAGTTCTCGACCACGATATTTTCGCAGTTCCAAAATGCGTCCTTGGATAGTAGCTTGGAGTTTTTGATCGTTACGTTTCTACAGCCGTCGAAGCAGTAATCCCCGAAGAGCGATAGATTTTCGATGCTTAAGTTTTCGCAATCAAGCCCGAAATACGCGCCCTTTGCGGTAACGTTTTTTAGCGTGACGTCGCTGCAGTGCCACAAGGTCTCTTGCGCGTCGTGAAATTCTACGTTTTGTAGCGCGGCGTCTTTTACGCGGCGAAACCCTTTAGGCGCACCGTAGAGGCAATCTTTTAGCACCACGCCGCGGCTATACCAGATCCCTGCGCGCGCGATCTCGTCGAAGAAGCAGTCTTGCGCGCGGATATTTTCGGCGTACCAAAACGGATATTTCCACTCAAATTTACAGTTTTGCGCGACGATATTTGCGCTGTGCTTTAGCGGCGACTCGCCCTCGCCGAAGACGGAATTTTCGATCCGCAGATCCTTTGCGCCGAACAGCGCGCGCTCGCCGCTAAAGTGCTTTTGTCTTAATATTTGCATGGCTTTCCTTAGATTTTAAAATTTACTCGGATTATACAAGGAATTTCAAAATTCCGCGTAGCTTGGGCGTATGAAACGCAAGCGAATTTTAAAAATTTTAAAATTTCGAGGCGGGAAAATTAGGCGAGCGGGCGAATACGGAGTGTTTGCGGCGAACGCGCGGAAAATCGCCGTACGCTTATAATGGCACGTTTGCAAACGCCTATAAAGCGCACCTAGGTCGCTACGGCGAGCCGCGTATTTGCGCAGGCACCCGTATCTGCCCGCGACGTGCGTCGCTCGAAAGACGCATAAAATTTATCGCAAGCGGCGCTTTATAAAATTTATAAAATTTTCTCCGAGCAACGTGTAAATTTTAGCAGACGTCGCAAAGAAGCGTAAAATTTTATACCATATTGCGACGGGGCGCATCTAATGCTCGTGATGATGCGAGTGCATGTCTTCGCCGCGGTCTCGATCCGTAGCACGCTTTCGCAGATCAAAATACACAAAAAGCCCGCTAGGCTTGCCATCCTCGTAAATTTCAAGCTTGTAGCGCATTACGGCGTGCGTGCACACTGCAACGTCAAGCGTCGCTTCATAGCCGTCTGCGCTGCGCTTTAGCGGGAATTCCGCATTGCCCATATTCATACTCACGCCCGAAATTTTAACGCTCGGATTTTTCAGCTCACGCGAAATTCCGCTTATTTTTAGCTCGTTTGCTCCCGCTTCGATCGGATGGCGCGCCACGCTAAAAAGCGCCTTCTGCCCGCCCGCGTTAGTCTCGCAGTCCTGTGCGGCTAGATTGCAGCCCAGACGCGTCCTTATGTCCTTAAATAATGCATCGCTCTCATCCGCGCCAAATCCTAAAGTAGCGGCGAAAATCAAGCTAAAACGTAGAGCCTTTATCATTATGATCCTTTGTAAATGAAATTTGTGCGCAATTTTAGCAGAAAATTCCGCGCCTATTAAAAATATTTATTAAAATTTTAGCTAAAATAATGATATCTTCTACGAAAGGATGAAAAATGGCTGAGTTTTTAATCAAAGACGCCAAGGATGGCTGCAAATTCGATCTACTTTATGACGGGCACGTGCTATGTACCTCCGAGGTTTACACGAGCAAGGCCGCTTGCAAAAACGGCATCGAAAGCGTCGCAAAAAACGCCGCGCTAAATAAGATCGAGGATCAAATCGCAGGCGGAGAAAAGCTAAACAATCCGAAATTTGAGCTTTACACTGATAAAGCAGACAAGGTTCGCTTCCGCCTAACGGCTAGCAACGGACAGATCATCGCCGTTAGCAAGGATTTTGAGGCTAAGGCGGACGCCCTAAAAGTAATAGAGCTTATCGTAAAACAGGCTGCAAAAGCCAAGATCAAGGAGGCGTAAATGGACATAAACGGACTTGTAAATATGGTCTCTGCACTCAAAAGCGACGATAAAAATTTAAGAGAATTTCAAAGCGGTCCGGTCGCTTTTATCGAAAAATTTCTAGGCGTGGACCTGCCTGACGATCAGATAAATGCGATAATTGCGGGCATCAGCTCAAATTTTTTAAGCAAAAGCGAAAGCGGCGAATCTAGCTCGCTGGGCTCGATGCTGGGCGGACTTTTGGGCGGCGGCGAGGACGTACAAGCAAACGCCGTCGATAGCAAAGGGGTGGATTTTAGCGCGCTGATCGGCAAAATCGCAAGCGCCAAGCTCGACCTCAACGGCGACGGCAAAATCGATATCAACGACGCAAGTAGCTTTTTGGGCGATCTTTTAGGAGGCGGCGCAAACGGCGAAAATAAGGGATTAAATTTAGGCAGCCTGCTAAAAACGTTTAAAATTTAAACGAGCTAAATTTCAAACGCAGGCCGGATTTTGCGCGACGATATTTAAATTTGCGCGCGCTATTTTAATCCGCGCCTGCGCACTACAGCGCTCGCGTGAAAGATTTAAATTTACGCTACGTTGCACTCAAAAAAACCTCGCATTCAAGCAAGATGGGCTTAAATTTAGAGCAAGACGGTGTTTAAATTTAAGCCGCTTCTTTGTAGCATTTTATTTATGCTGCCGCGACATAGCGCCCTGCTCCGCTCTTTTGATCGCCCATATTGAGCTAAAACAACCACACACTTCTGCTTTAAATTTTATCTTTGCTCTTTAACGTCCGCTTTAAATTTAGTCGCTCTTTGGCTCGGTTTTATTTTGCTATCCATTCAAATTCCCACGTAGCGCGCCATAGCATGTGATTAAATTTTAAAAACGGCTATAAATTAAGCGCGAAAGAGTTCGCCTAAAAAGGATAT
>NZ_CALKTS010000240.1 GCF_937997595.1 uncultured Campylobacter sp.
GCGATTACAAAGACGATTTTGCTTTGTTTGATCTTTTCGATGACGTTTGAGATCTCCTTTTCGCTTGCGTTATCCAGCGCCGAAGTCGCCTCGTCAAAGATTAAAATTTGCGGGTCCTTATACAGCGCGCGCGCGATGGCGATACGCTGGCGTTGCCCGCCGCTAAGATTTGCGCCGAACTCGCTAAGCACGGTGTAAATTCCATCCTTCATCGAGCTTACGAACTCATAGGCGTTGGCGAGACCAAGCGCTTCTATGACGCGCTGCTCGTTAAATTCCGCGCCGTAGCTTACGTTTTGCGCGATCGTGTCGTTAAAAATATAGACGCGCTGGCTTACGAGACCGATGTTTTCGCGCAGGCTAGGGATGCTAAACTCGCCGATCTCGTCGTTGCCGTTGAATAAAATTTTGCCGCTGCTTGCGTCGTAAAAGCGCATCAGTAGGTTCACGACCGAGCTTTTTCCGCCACCGCTGTTTCCGACGAGCGCTAAAATTTCGCCCTTTTTGACGCTGAAGCTTATATCTTTCAGCGCCGCCTTGTCGCCGTAGTTTAGCGACACGTCGCAAAAGCTCACCGAGCCGATCTCGCCCATCTGTTTGCCGCCTCCGACGATCGTAGGCTCCAAGTCTATCAGCTCAAACGTCCGCTCGCTCGCTGCGATGGCGTCTTGCATATTGTTGTAGAGCGAGGAGACCTTTTTTATCGGGGTGTAGACCATAAAAAGCGCCGTAAGGAAGCTGAAAAAGCTGCCGATACTCATCTGGCCCGCGATGACCTCCTGTCCTCCGACGATGATCACCACGGCGATGCCCACGGCGCCTAGCATCTCCATGATCGGGCTTACCAGGCACGTCGTTACGACCGCCTTTAAATTTAGACCGAAAAATTTCCTGTTTTCGGCATTAAATTTCTCCACTTCAAAGCTCTCGGCGTTGCTTGCTTTGACGATTTCGATGTTGGAGTAAATTTGGCTGAGCGCCGAGGAGATATCGGATGTTTTCTCTTGAGACTCGCGTGAAATTTTTTTCATCCGCTTTGCAAGGCGCGAGAGTGGATATATCGCGCACGGAAAGACCACGAGCGCGAAAAAAGAGAGCTTTGGGCTCTGATAGATCACGACGCCCAAAAGCCCTAAAATCGTAATGATCTGCGTGAAAAAATCGGGGATCATATTCGAAACCACGACGCGGATGCGCTCGATGTCGTTGATCGTGCGGCTGATGAGCTCGCCCGTGCGGAAGCGGTTGAAAAAATCCACGTCTAGCCGCACGAGGCTTGCGACGAGCCTATCGCGGAAGCGGCGCACCGTGTCTTGACCGATGAAGGCGGTGAAGTAGTTTTGCATAAACGCGCCGCCGCTTTTCATCGCAAAAACCACGATGATCGCGATCGGAAGCGTGTAGAGATACGGCTCGTTTTTTTCGACGAAAATTTTATTTAAAACGGGCTCGACCAGCTTCGCGCTCGCAGCAGTCGCCACGCTCGTCATCACCATACCCAAAATCGCCAATGCAAACTGCGGCTTGTAATCCCTAAAATAGGGCTTAAAGCGCGATA
>NZ_CALKTS010000241.1 GCF_937997595.1 uncultured Campylobacter sp.
CAGATAAAAGAGCTAAAGCCTGATTTTATCGTGGTTGCCGCATACGGTAAAATTTTGCCGCAAAGCGTCCTTGACATCGCGCCTTGCATAAACCTGCACGCTTCGATCCTGCCTAAATACCGCGGCGCAAGTCCGATCCAAAGCGCGCTACTAGCGGGCGAGAAGCAGACGGGCGTGACGGCGATGCTGATGGATGCGGGGCTTGATACGGGCGATATGCTTGATTTTGCCTATACGCCTTGCGAGGATAAAACGGCGGCGCAGCTGTTTGACGAGCTGGGTGATCTAGCGGGCGAGCTGATAGTGCGCGTGCTGCGAAATTTTTCGAATTTGACGCCGCTTAAGCAAGAGGGCGTGCAGGCTACGCACTGCAAAAAGATAAGCAAATCTGACGGGCTTTTTGGCTTTGAGGAAAGCGCGGAGCAAATTTATAATAAATTTCGCGCGCTGACGCCCTGGCCCGGGATCTATCTATCTAGCGGGTTAAAAATTTTAGAACTAGAGCTTTTGCGCGAATCCCGCGGGCGTAAATTTCAGCGCGCGGGCGAAATTCTGCACGTTGATAAGCCCAGTTTTTGCGTTTCTTGCGGCGTGGGCGCGGTTAAGATCATAAAGGTGCAAGAGGCAGGCAAAAAGCCGGTGGATGCTAGCGCGTATCTAAACGGCAAGCGGCTAAAGATCGGCGATTTGCTATGCTAGGCGGGATTTTAAATTATCGCGTTTTGTGCCACGCTTTTGATGCTATGCTGGGGTTTTATTTGCGCCGCGCTTTTGGCGTCGCGGCGAAATTCTGCCTTGGGTATCGCCGCAATCGTGAAGTAAAATTTTGCCGCGCGGAATTTCGAAATGAAGCTCCAAAATCAAGGCTTTATAAAATTCTAAAACCTCGCTTCTATACTTTAAAATTTTACGCTCGCAGGAACTTGAAATTTCGCCGCCGCGGTTGTAGACTTTGCAACGTCGCACCGAACGCGCACCATTTAAAATTCTATGATCGTGCCGCAGAATTTTTGCGAGACAAAGCTTTAAAATTTTATCGAAATGCTGCTGGGAAAATCCGCGTTGCCGAAAAATTTAGCAAGAGCGTAAAATTTAATCATACTAAATTTTATCTTGTCGCAAAATTCTATTGCAGCATGAAATTTAAACGTTTGCAATATTTCAAGGCGAGCCCTTCGTCTTACGCAAGGAGCGGGTTTTGCAGATAGAATTTGTAGAGCAAATGCCCTCCACGCAGGAGTTTTTGGTGGGCGCCGTGCGCGAAGGCAGGATAACGCCGCCTTTTGCGATCGCCGCAAATCGCCAAAGCGCCGGTATCGGCTCGCGCGGCAACGACTGGGAGAGCGCGAGCGGCGATCTTGCTTTTTCGTTTTGTGTAGCCCAAACGGATCTGCCCGCGGACGTGCCGCTGCAGTCGGCGAGCATATATTTTGCGATGATTATGCGGGAGCTTCTAGCATCGCTCGGCTCGCAGCTTTGGCTTAAATGGCCCAACGATTTTTATGTGGATGAGCGCAAAATCGGTGGGACGATGACGAATAAGATCAAAAACACCCTCGTCTGCGGCATCGGCATAAACCTACTCGGCGCGCCCGAATATGCGGGAATTTTAGATATAAAAATCAGCGCAAAAGACGCTATAGATGGCTTTTTTACGCTATATGAAAATAAAATCTCGTGGAAGCAAATTTTTAGAAATTTTTCGTTACAATTCCAAAAATCGCAAAAATTTAGCGTTCATCTAGGCGGCGAAAAAATTTCACTCGCGCAGGCTAAACTTTGCGAAGACGGATCGATCATAATAAATGAAGAAAGGGTTTATGCTTTAAGATGAGTGAAGTAATTACGATTGCCAATCAAAAAGGCGGCGTCGGAAAGACGACCACGGCGGTTAATCTCGCTGCGTCGCTAGCGATAAAGAAAAAGCGGGTTCTACTGATCGACGTAGATCCTCAGGCGAACGCTACGACCGGGCTTGGCTTTAACCGCAGTGACTTTGAATTTAACATTTATCACGTCTTAACAGGGCGTAAGAGCATGTCCGAAGTGATCCAAAAGACCGAACTTGAGTTTATGGATCTGGTGCCGTCAAACATCGGACTTGTAGGCATCGAGCGCGAAGTAAGCGAAGAGAAAGACTTCAAACTAATGCTAAAAAATAAAATTTCCGAGGTTAAGGACAGATATGATTTCATTATCATCGATTCGCCGCCGACACTCGGTAGCATTACGGTAAATGCCTTGGTCGCAAGCGATAGCGTCATCATCCCGATTCAGTGCGAATTCTATGCACTTGAAGGCGTCGCGCTGATCCTAAATACCGTAAAAGTCGTCAAGC
Organism: uncultured Campylobacter sp.; assembly: GCF_937997595.1. Taxonomy (GTDB): domain Bacteria; phylum Campylobacterota; class Campylobacteria; order Campylobacterales; family Campylobacteraceae; genus Campylobacter_B. Next base: position 2,339 of record NZ_CALKTS010000241.1, read on the forward strand.
AAACGCTCAATAAAAATTTAAAAATTCGCGGATTTTTGCCTACGATGTATAGTTTGCAAAACAACCTCGCCAAAGAAACGGTCGCGAATTTACGCGAGTATTTCGACGATAAGCTCTTTCGTATCGGCAAGAGTGATGATCTAGTCATCATTCCGCGCAATATTAAGCTAGCCGAAAGCCCAAGCTTTGGCAAGCCGGTGGTTTTATACGATATAAAATCCGCCGGCTCCATCGCCTATCAAGACCTCGCTAAATCCATAATGGAGCAAAAATGGGCAAGGTAAAAAGAGCGCTCGGTCGCGGGCTCGGTGCGATTTTAGACGACGTAGAAAGCTCCTATAATAGGGAGCTAGAAAGTGGAAATGCAGATAGTTTAGTTATCGAAATCGATGTCGATAAAATCGAGCCAAATCCATATCAACCGCGTCAAAGCTTCGATGAGGAGGCGCTTAGGCAGCTAAGCGAGAGTATTGCCCGCTACGGGCTTATTCAGCCTATCATCGTTATTCAAAAAGATGATTCTTACGTCCTTATCGCCGGCGAGCGGCGCCTAAGAGCAACAAAGCTTTTGGGCGAGAGTAAAATCAAAGCCGTAGTCGCGGACATAAAATCTCAAAATTTAAGAGAGCTTGCCCTCATCGAAAATATCCAGCGCGAGGATCTAAATCCTATCGAGCTTGCTAAGTCCTATAAGGAGCTTATCGGCGAATACAGGATCACGCAAGAGGAGTTAGCCGACATCATCAAAAAGTCCCGCACGCAGATTACCAACACGCTAAGACTTTTAAATTTATGCTCCGAAGTGCAAGACGCCATAAGCGCAGATAAAATTTCGCAAGGGCACGCCAAGATAATGGTTGGACTTGAAAAAGAGGATCAAATTTTAGCGCTAAATACCATTTTAGGACAGCGTCTAAGCGTAAGAGATACCGAAAATTTAGTAAAAAAACTCAAAGATAAAACCGATCCGAAAGAGAAAAAGTCTGGTGCGGAATTTCAAAGCTTCAAGCCCGAGCTTTTAAAGCTAAAGGCCAAGCTTGATCAATTTGGTAAAATAAGTATCAAAGAGCGTAAAATTTCGATCGAATTTAGCGAAATTTTACAAATTTCCGAGTTTTTAAAGAAAATCGGATGATTTTTTATAGTGTATTTTAATTTTTCATATTGTAAAATACACATTTTGTTTAAAACTAACCTGGAGGAGGTGCGATGCTAGACGTAAGTTTGACCGCCATGATAACGACCATCGTCGTATTTTTAGCTTTGATTTACTTCTTAAATATCAAGCTTTATAGACCACTACTTTTGCATATGGAAAAGCGAGAAGCTATTATTAAAGAAGATGAGACAAATGCGATGAAAAATGCACAGGATGCAGATGCCGATAAAGCAGAGATCGTAAAAATCATGGATGCTGCGAAGTTGCAGGCTGTTAAAATAAAGCGAGAGGCGATGGATAGCGCGAAGCAGGCTGCCGCCAGAGAAATAGCCGAGAAAAAAGCCGCGATGGAGGAGGATTTTGATCAATTCTTAGGCGGTTTGGATGAGCAAAAGCGCAACCTAAAAAATGATTTGCGAGCCAAAATTCCGGAATTTAAAAATGCTCTAAGTAGCGCTGTGGCTAAAGTATGAGGATTTCAGTATGAAAAAATATCTATTTTTATTTATAATTCCCGCGCTTGTTTTAGCAAGCGGTGGGCACGATGGGGTCAAAGACTACGACGTGCTGTGGCGAAGCATAAATTTCATTTTGTTTTTCGGAATTTTGTTTTATCTGTTAAAAGGTCCTGCAAAAGCAACATATCAAGGTAGAATCAACGGCATCGCATCTAGACTTGAGGCTAATCAAAAAATTTTAAAAGAGTCTGCAGCTCGCAAGGAACAAGCTAAAAAAGATTTGCAAGATGCTAAGGTTCAAGGCGCAGCTTTAATCGAAACCGCTAAAAAAGAGATTGTGTTCGCTGCCGAAAAGATAAAAAATGCGACCGAGCAAGAGATTGCGAATTTGCAAAAATCTTTCGACGAACAGAAAAGCTTTGAAGCGCGCAAGATCAAAAAAGAGGTCGTAAGCGAGATACTGGATGACGTTTTTGCATCGGATGACATTAAATTCGGTCAAGACAAACTGGTCAAAATCGTAGAGAAAAAGGTCGGATGATGATAAATAACACCTCAAAAAGATATGTAAACGCCCTGATGCTGAGCTATAAAAAAGATGAACTAGGCTCTGTTTTGCAGACGCTCGAGAGCGTCGCGAGTGCATTTAGAATTCCAAAATTCCAAGATATTGTAAAATCCCCGACGCTAAAAGAGGAATCCAAGGTGGAACTGATTGCGTCGTTTATAAAAAATCCAAGCGAAAAAATCCTAAATTTTATTAAACTTTTAGCTAAGAATAGGCGTATTGCACTAATCCCGCAGATAGTCGAGGAACTGCGCAAGAATATTGCGGCGCTGGATAATAAATACTTAGGTAAAATTTATTCCGCTACCGAAATAGACGCCGTGAAAATAAAAGAGCTAGAGGCTAAAATTTCAAAGAAATTTAATGCAGATATTACTCTGCAACCTGTTAAAAGCGAGCTTGAGGGTATTAAGATCGAAGTCGAGGATCTTGGATTTGAGATTAGTTTTTCAGTTGATAGATTGAAACAAAAAATGAGCGAATATATTTTAAAAGCAATTTAAAGGAGTAAAGCGTGGGTGCGAAAATTAAGGCAGACGAAATCAGCAGCATAATCAAAGAGCGAATCGAAAATTTCGATCTCAGCGTTGATATCGAAGAAACCGGCAAGGTCGTTTCGGTCGCAGACGGTGTTGCTAATGTTTACGGCTTAAAAAACGTAATGGCTAACGAGATGGTCGAATTCGAAAACGGAGCTCGTGGTATCGCGTTAAATTTAGAGGAGAGCAGTGTCGGTATCGTTATTTTAGGCGATACTAGCGGTATTAACGAAGGTAGTAGCGTTAAAAGACTGGGTAAGCTTTTGCGCGTTCCGGTAGGTGATGCTCTAATAGGTCGCGTAGTAAATGCCCTAGGCGAGCCGATCGATGGCAAAGGCGCGATAGAGACCAGCGATACTAGATTTGTCGAAGAAAAGGCCAAAGGTATCATGGCTCGTAAATCCGTTCACGAGCCACTTCAAACCGGCCTTAAGGCGATTGACGCGCTAGTGCCGATCGGCCGCGGACAGCGCGAGCTCATCATCGGCGACCGCCAAACGGGAAAAACCACCGTTGCTGTTGATACCATCATCAATCAAAAGGGTCAAGACGTCATCTGCATATATGTAGCAATCGGTCAGAAGCAATCTACCGTCGCGCAAGTCGTTAAAAAGCTTGAAGAATACGGTGCGATGGACTATACGATCGTAGTTGCGGCGGGTGCTAGCGAGGCGGCTGCGCTTCAGTATTTGGCACCGTATTCGGGCTGCACCATGGGTGAGTATTTCAGAGATAACTCCCGCCACGCGCTTATCATCTACGATGATCTTAGCAAGCATGCGGTCGCATATCGCGAGATGTCGCTTATCTTGCGCCGTCCGCCAGGACGCGAGGCGTATCCTGGCGACGTATTTTATCTACATTCCCGTTTGCTTGAGCGCGCTAGCAAACTAAGCGATGCGCTCGGTGCAGGCAGCCTAACGGCGCTTCCTATTATCGAGACGCAAGCAGGCGACGTTTCGGCGTATATCCCTACAAACGTCATCTCTATCACTGACGGTCAAATTTTCCTAGAATCCGGTCTATTTAATTCTGGAATTCGTCCTGCGATCAACGTAGGTCTTTCGGTTAGCCGCGTCGGCGGTTCCGCGCAGATTAAAGCGATCAAAAAGGTCTCAGGAACCTTGCGCCTAGATCTTGCTCAATACCGCGAACTTCAGGCATTTGCGCAGTTTGCGAGTGATTTGGACGAGAGTAGCCGTAAGCAGCTGGATCGCGGACAAAGAATGGTCGAAATTTTAAAGCAACCTCCTTATTCGCCGCTTCCGGTCGAAAATCAAGTGGTCATCATCTTTGCAGGAAGCCGCGGATTTTTAGACGACGTGCCTACGAGCTCAATTGGCAAATTCGAAGCTGAGCTCTATCCGTATATCGAGGCAAAATATCCTGAAATTTTTGAAGAGATTAGAAGTAAAAAGACCATCGAGAAGGATTTGGAAGAAAATTTAATCAAGGCTCTAAATGACTTTAAAGCGACCTTCGCCGCTTAAAAAGGCTAAATTATGGCAAATTTAAAGGATATAAAGCTACAGATCAAGAGCGTCAGAAATACGGAGAAGACTACCAAAGCTATGAAGCTGGTCTCCAACGTCAAGCTTAAAAACACAAAAGAAGCGGCGATGCGCTCGCGAGCTTATGCGGTAAAGATTAACGAGGTCTTGGGTGAAATTTCTGCGCGCGTTAAAAATTACGTAGGCAATAATTCGGGCAACGACGAAAAACTTAGAATTTTTGATACCACTCGAGAGGTAAAGGTGGTTGATTTGCTGTTTATTACCGCAGATAAAGGGCTTTGCGGCGGTTTTAATATCAACACCATCAAAAAGATCAAAGCTTTGATCGAGGAGCTTAAGGCTAAAAAGATCAAGGTTCGCCTTCGCGCCGTCGGCAAAAAGGGGATAGAGTATTTTGATTTTCAAGGCATTGAGCTTTTGGAGCGATATATCGGCGTGAGCTCATCTCCATCGTCCGAGAAAGCTAACGAAATCGTCCAAGCCGCAGTTAAGGATTTTAACGAAGGCAAAACCGACGAGGTCATACTCGTCCACAACGGCTATTTGAATATGATTACCCAAGAGATGCGGGTAAATACGTTGGTGCCAATCGGTGAGCCTGCGATTAATGAGGATGCTTTAAAAACATCTACATTGGAAGTAGAAGTTGAAAGTCCTGAGGATGAAGAAACATTGATGTTAAATTTAATCCAGAGCTATCTTAGCTACAGCATGTATTACGCGCTTATTGACTCTTTGGCAGCGGAGCATTGCTCGAGAATGAATGCGATGGAGAATGCGACAAATAACGCCAAAGAACGCGTATCGCAGTTAAATTTAGCATACAACAAAGCCAGACAAGGCTCTATCACGACTGAGCTTATCGAGATCATAAGCGGCGTCGAATCAATGAAATGAAAGGAAAACGGATGAAAGGAATAATTTCTCAGGTAATGGGTCCTGTGGTCGATGTCGATTTCAAGGACTACTTGCCGAAGATTAATGAAGCTATCGAGGTTAAATTTGACGTCGAAGGCGCTCATCGTAGGCTGATCCTAGAGGTAGCCGCACACCTTGGAGACAATCGTGTCCGCACGATCGCTATGGATATGAGCGACGGACTGAGGCGAGGACTTGAGGCTACGGCTCTTGGCGCGCCTATTACGGTGCCTGTGGGCGAGAAGGTTTTGGGCAGAATTTTTAATGTCACGGGCGATCTGATCGACGAAGGCGAGGATGAAAAATTTGAAACCCGCTGGTCGATCCACAGAGATCCACCTAGCTTTGAAAATCAAAGCACGAAGAGCGAAATTTTTGAAACCGGCATTAAGGTAGTCGATCTGCTCGCCCCTTACGCAAAGGGTGGCAAGGTGGGTCTATTCGGCGGTGCTGGCGTCGGTAAGACCGTCATCATCATGGAGTTAATCCACAACGTCGCTTTCAAACATAGCGGCTACTCCGTATTTGCGGGTGTCGGCGAGCGAACGAGAGAGGGAAACGACCTTTATAACGAGATGAAAGAATCCGGAGTTTTGGATAAAGTTGCCTTAACCTACGGTCAGATGAACGAGCCGCCGGGGGCGAGAAATCGCATCGCGCTAACCGGCCTTACGATGGCTGAATATTTCCGCGATGAGCTAGGGCTTGACGTTTTGATGTTTATCGATAATATCTTCCGTTTCTCGCAGTCGGGTTCGGAGATGTCCGCGCTTTTAGGGCGAATTCCGTCCGCAGTCGGTTATCAGCCTACGCTTGCTAGCGAAATGGGTAAATTACAAGAGCGCATTACTTCTACTAAGAAGGGTTCTATCACCTCCGTTCAGGCCGTTTATGTGCCTGCGGACGACCTTACCGACCCGGCTCCTGCGACCGTTTTCGCGCACCTTGATGCGACGACCGTTTTAAACAGAGCGATCGCCGAAAAAGGAATTTATCCTGCCGTCGATCCGCTTGATTCGACCTCAAGAATGCTTGATCCACAAATCATCGGCGAGGAGCATTACAAGGTCGCTCGCGGCGTCCAGGCAGTGCTTCAAAAATACAAAGATTTGCAAGACATTATCGCGATTTTGGGTATGGACGAGCTTAGCGAAGAGGATAAGCTCGTAGTCGAGCGCGCTAGAAAGATCGAGCGCTATCTATCTCAGCCGTTTTTCGTAGCCGAGGTATTTACCGGAAGTCCGGGCAAATATATTTCGCTAGAGGAAACTATTGCTGGCTTTAAGGGAATTTTAGAGGGCAAATACGACGATCTGCCGGAGAATGCCTTTTATATGGTAGGAAATATCGACGAGGTAGTGGCAAAAGCTGAAAAGATGAAAGCATAGGAATTTTAAGATGAAAGAATTTTTGCTTTTAGATATCGTTACGCCCGAAGGGATGGTCTTTTCGGGCGAAGTCAAATCCGTCCAGCTCCCCGGCATTACTGGCGAAATGGGTATTTTGCCAGGGCATGCGAGCTTGCTAACGGGGCTTAAAGATAAAAGTGAAGGTGGCGTTGTCGAGATCGTAGATAAAGACGGCAAAAAGCAGCTTGTTTTGGTAAACGATGGATTTTTGGAAGTTACAGAAGAAAAAACTACTATCCTAGCCACTCAAGCCGTAGCTATCGGCGGCGATAGCGAAAATGCGGTCGCGAAGTCTTTGCAGCGAGCCAAGGATCTACTTGCATCAATAAGCTCGGATGCGGCAAATTCCGCAGCAATCATGGCTAGAGTCGACGAATTCGCAAGGCAAAGTTAAGTATGTTAGATCTGATTTTAAGTTATTTTTCAAGAAGCACGTTTATTACTATATTCGTACTCTCTTGGTTGTCCATTTATTTTATCGTAACCTTTACGATTTTGATCTCCAGATATGTAGGGCTTAGCGCATGGCAGCATCGCGAAGCAAAGGCGCTTGAATCCCTGCTTATGGGCGGTAGGATTTCGCTTTCGGGCTCCATTTTTCAGAAAGTAAATACAGAAAAAATTTCAAAAGAGGCTCTCGAAATTTATAAAGGTAAAGCCGAACGCGACTCCACTAGCGGACTTACTTGGCTATCTATCGTCGCTTCCACTTCGCCATTTATCGGGCTATTTGGTACGGTTGTTAGTATACTTCACACATTTTCGAAGCTTGGCGGTGGGAATTCTGGTATCGATACTATTGCTCCTGCAATCAGCGAGGCCCTGGTTGCCACAGGATGTGGAATTTTTGTAGCGATACCCGCATACACCTTTAGCTTACTTATAAAACGCAAAGCATACGAAGTTATGAGCATTATAAATCGTACAGCGGATATTTTGCTATTTAAAGCAAACACTGGAAAAGCTATTTAATGTATAATTTCGACGAAAATCCAGAGTTAAATATCACTCCGCTCGTCGATATTATGCTTGTTTTGCTAGCGATTTTAATGGTCGCGCAAACGGCGATTATCTACGATGAGAAGATCGAACTGCCTAGTGGCTCAAAAGCACAGGTTTCGGAAAATACCGCGGAATTCTTGCTTGTGCGTATCGGCGAAGATCGCAAGGTTTATATCGACAAAAGCTCGATGAGCCTAGCTGAATTCCCGGATAATCTCGTGCTGCTTAAAGGCACCGGCAAGTATAGCTTGGAAAAACCTGTCTATATCCAAGCCGATAAGAGACTCGTTTATGACGATGTAATGTTTGTCTTAAAGAGCTTAAAGCAAGCGGGTTTTACTAAAGTCGCGCTTCAAACAAATGGCTAATTATTCAAATTTTACGGGGGTTAAATACGATAATTTTAAATCGTTTTTAATCGCCCTTTTTGCCTATCTGCTGGTGATTTTCGTTCTTTTATATCAAATTTCAAAGCCGCAGGAAAAATTTAAAAAATATACTGACAATCCCAACGATTATATGGATGTTACTTTTGATTTCGAAATAGATGATAAACTTCCGTCCGCGCCTGAAATCGCTAAAGAAACGAAGCAGGGCGAGTTTGAAAATAAGAATATTAAGGACGTGCCGGAGGATAAAATTAAGACTACGGCGCAAGTAGTTCCGCCGCCTCCGGTGCAGGCGAAGCCGAAAGAGCCCGAAAAGCCGAAGGAAGAGCCGAAGCCGGAACCTAAAAAGGACGAGCCTAAAGCTGAGCCCAAAAAAGAGGAGCCCAAGCCTGAGCCTAAGTTGGAAGATAAACCTTCCGAAAAAGTAGTAGAGAAAAAAGAGGAAACTAAGCCGGAGCCAAAAAAAGAGGAAAAACCGAGCTTGAGCGATCTTTTTTCGGATACGACTAAGGACAATAAGAAGCTTGAGGAGAGTGCTAAAGCTAGCGACGCCGTTCAGAGTAACAAAAAGTCCGATAAAGAAACCGCCACCTCTAGTGCTAAGGATAAAGCGGCATCTAAAAATGCT
>NZ_CALKTS010000242.1 GCF_937997595.1 uncultured Campylobacter sp.
AGGCGGTCTCGTGGCTCGAAGTGTTTTTATCGACCATCAAATTTAGATCTAGCTGCTGCGCAATCTGCGGGCTAAGCGCCACACACAGCACTCCGCGAGCGTGCGTGATCGCAAAATTTACCTTCTGTGCGCTGCTAAAGGTGCTCGCAAACACCAAATCGCCCTCATTCTCGCGATCGACGTCATCGACCATAACGAGCATTTTGCCGTTTTTCAGATCCTCGATCGCTTGCTCTACGCTAACCATTATCTCTCCTTTAAATTTACGATATTATCTTGCCGTTTCTATCAACGATAGTTTCGCGACCGTCTAAATTGATCTTGACGTAGTCGTCGCTCAGAATTTTAATAACTTCTATCTCGTCGTAAAACATCGGCTTTAAAATTTCATTATCCTCATCATCTAGCAGCCCCCATTTGCCGTCTTTTTTGACTTTAACGTATCCTTCGCAATATTTGATTTCGTCATAATATCCGCACAAAGTATTGTCAAAATCCCAAGCAAGCTCGTATACACAAGACACTACCTCTGTGCCCGTTTTATCGATAAAACCCCATTTGCCGTCCTTTTCAATCTTTGCTAAGCCTTCGCAAAAGCTCCCGGCCCGATCATATATGCAAGGAATAACTTCTTTTCCCGTTTCATCGATATATCCCCAATAACCGTTCTTTTTAACGTCTGCCAAGCCTTCGCTAAAATACGAAACGTCATCATAGATGCAAGAAGCTATCTCCTTTCCCGTTTTATCGATAAAACCCCATTTATCGTTCTTTTTAACCCATGCCGATACCATCTCGATCTTCCGAATTTAAATTTTAATTTCTGCGTAAGCCGCTTTTAGCTTCTCAAAAAGCGGGGCGAACGAAACGCCGTTTACGCGGACGTTTGCGATCGTCGTGATGAAATTCGTATCGCGCTGCCATCGCGGCACGAGATGATAGTGCACGTGCTCGGCTATGCCCGCACCCGCGGCGGCGCCGAGGTTCATGCCGATATTTACGCCGTTTGCGCCCAGCGTGCGCTTTAAAATCCCCACTCCGGCGCGCACGTAGCGGCTCATCTCCGCCCACGCATCGTCGCTAAGGCACTCGATATTATCCGCGTGCTCGTAGGGTATGACCATAAACGCGCCCGGGCTGTAAGGGTAGAGGTTCATCACCCCAAAGCAGTGCCGCGCGCGAAAAAGCACGCCGTTGCGATCATCGAACGCCGCATCCGCCGCCGCGTCGCAAAAGGGACAGCCGCTTCTTTTTTCGGTAAAATATTCGCTTCGCCAAGGGGCGCAAAGATAATCCATCTCTTTTTCCTTTCCGAAATTCCAAAATTCTATGGAATTTTAAAATTTGCGTTTCGCAAAATTTTATGAAATTTGGAATTTAAAACTTCTAAATTTCATAAAATTTTAAATTTACGCGGTCTGCGCTTGCTCGCACGACGCGGAATTATGCACGCGACGGGACGGGACGCACTTTGCAATCCCAGACTGCGCGAGGCACTTGCTCTGCGCGATATACACTTTGCGGATCGAAGTCCGCGGCGGGCGATATTAAATCCGCGGGCAGTTTGCGTGCGCATTATAACAAAACTTTGACGCACTCGCAGGCACGGTACGCGATGCCAAACATGCGCCGCAATCACCGTCGCGACACGCGGTAAAATTTAACGCGGCGCAGTCATAGCATAGCTTCGGCTCAATCGCGTCGTATCGCAGGGTATCACAGCCCCGCTAGCCCCTACGCCGTTCGCTTTTACGATAGCTCGCTTTGCGCAGTTATCGTACGCGCAGCTCCTCTGGGCGGCTTAGGTCGCGAGCTGCGATTAAATTTACGGCGCCATTTAATCGCCGATACCGAAGCGCTAAGAATACAAGGCGCTACGATAGACGCGCAATTCTCGGCGCTTAATGTTACAAGCGCAACCCCGCCCGCGCGAAGCTTCGCAAACGTAAAGCTAAATTTAAACCTCACTCCGCAGCCGCTCATGCAGCGCACACGATAATGAACTTGCTACGCCAAAGCACAGCGTGAACGCTTACGCAGCGTGCGATACTAAATCGCGTCGCAATCGCTAAATTTAAAGAACTGCTAAATTTTAAAGTCCGTCGAATTCTACAAATTTTAAAATTTACTGCCTTAAAATTTCGCTCCGTTCGCTAAATTTAACCGCTCGCTTCGGGTTTAAGCTTGCGCGATCAAGCAAACGGGTTTAAATTTCGCCGCCCGCGCCGAGCTTTATCTCGCGCAGTGCCGCACCGACGTCATTTTGGCGCATAAAATGCTCGCCGATCAAAAACGCATCGACGCCCGCCTCGTGCAGGCTTTTAAGCTGTTCGTGCGAGTGCAGACCGCTTTCGGCTACGATGATCTTGCCGTTTGGAATCAGCGGGATCAGCCGCTCGCTCAGGCTCGTATCGACCTCGAAAGTCTCTAAATTTCGATGGTTGATGCCGATAATATCGGCGCCTGCGAAGACCACTTTTTTCAGATCGTCCTTATCGTGGATCTCGCACAGCGCCCGAAGCCCCAGCCTACGGGCAAACTCGAGCAGTTCTCTTAGCTGTTTGCCTTCCAGAGCTTTGGCGATCAGCAGGATAAAATCCGCGCCGTAAACCAGCGCCTCGAGGATCTGATAGCGATCGACGATGAAATCCTTGCGCAAAATGGGCGTATGCGTGTAGCGGCGGATCTGCGGGATAAACTCCAAATCGCCTCTGAAGTAATGCGGCTCAGTAAGCACCGAAAAGGCGCTCGCACCTGCATTTTCGTACTCCACGGCAAGGCTTAGCGGCTCAAAATCCTCGCGGATGATCCCCTTGCTCGGGCTTGCCTTTTTGATCTCGGCGATGATGCGAAGCGGATCCTTCTCGTCGCTTCTAAGCGCGCTTATGACGTCGCGCGGCTCATAGGGATTAGCGCTTAGCGAGCGGCCGAGCAGATCCTCGGGCAGTCTTTCTTTACGAAGCGCGAGATCCTCGCGAGTGCGTTTTAAAATTTCATCCAAAATCATCGCTACTGCTTTGGTGTCTGGATTTTAGAGCCGGTGGGCTCTTTCGACGTAGAATTTTGCTCTGGCATAAAATCCTGCCTCGATACGGAATTTTGTCTTGACGAGGCAGAATTCTGCGCGGCGGAATTTATGAGCGTCGCAAAATTTTCAGAAGTCGCGGAATTTGGTGCCTGGTTTTGAACCATGGAATTTGCAGACCCAGCAGAATTTTGCGAAGCGGAGTCTTTTGGCGTTAAATCACGCGTTGCAGCGGAGCTCAGACGTGCGGAATCTAACGCAGAGCTTTCGGGCGCCGTAGATTTTATGGAATTAGGCGAAGGAGTTTTTATTGCCGGGCTTTGCGGCGCCTGATCTTTCGGCGCGGAGCCTTTTATCGTAGTGGGATTTTGCAATATAGAATTCTGCGGCGCTACGCCTGTGCCTGCGGCGCACGCATCGATCGCCTCTAAATGCTCTTTGCTTTCGGGGGAATTAAAAAATTCTGCGTCTTTGATCTTAGCCATTTCATTTTTAGCCTTGTCGCACTCGCCAAGCTTGTAGTATCCCCAAGCAAGCGAGTCCAGATAATACGGCGAGTCGGGGTCTTTTTGCAGGGCGCGGCGGACGAGCTCGATGCCTTTGCGAACGTCCAAATCGTGATCTATTAGGATGTAGCCGTAGTAGTTTAGATGCACGGGGTCTTTAAGCTGCGGCGCGATATTTTCAAATTTCGCCACTACGCTAGACAGGGTTTTAGCGTCCACGTTTTTGCCCGCACTTTCATATTCGTAGATCGCCTCGATCGCCAAAAAGTCGTAATTTTTGGTCTTCATAAACTCATCGCGTGCCATTTTAATCGCGGTTTTATAGTCTTTCTTATGCGCGTAGGCATCGATTAGAAGCTCGCGCTTGTAGTCGTATTTCTTCAAAAGCTCGATTATTTTATCAAAGTCGTTTGAGTAGTAATAAATCGCTATCATATCGTCCAAGAATTTATTATCCCCTTTGGCTTCATACAGCGCTTCATCGACCTTAGCGACATCCAAATAGCGTTTATTCGCGCGATACACATCAGCTAGCAGCTCGCACGCCATACCCTGGGCGCAGCCGTAGATGCGCCTGTGCGTCTCGATGATGCGGATCGCTCCGTCCGAATCATTGAGTTTATTTAGCAGCACGTCGCATAATCTGATGAGATTTTCGTCAGTTTTGTCTAGCTCATAGGCTTTTTCAAAGTAGGTTTTGGCTAAAGTAAAATTCTCCATCGCATAATATGTCGCCGCCAAGATCGCGTAACTACGCGAAACTGGATCTACGGTGACTAGCTTAAGAGCAGCAGTATTAGCGTTTAGATTATCTTTAATGCCTAAGTAGTAGCCGATCTTTACTCGCAGATACTCAGAGTCTGAGCTTAGGCTCTTTTCGCCGAGCTTTAAATAACGCGCCGTATTTTTGCGATCTTTGATCGCAAAAGCAGTCTTTAGCGCTTCTAGCAGATAAACGGACGAGCCCGTTTTATTGTATGCCTTTTCGTATAAAAACATCGAAGCTACGGGATCTTTATGCAGTAGCTCCAAAGCTGTAAGCAAATCGAAATTTAACTCGGCGTCCTCTTGCGCTCGCATCGCGTGATTTAGCTTTTCTTTGGTTATACTTTTGGCACTTACGCCGCGATTTATCAAGCTCTTTTTAATTGCATCTTTTGCACCGTTTTTTGTGCCAATGCCGGAATTCCGATCAGACGCCTTTTTATCCGTAACGGACTGCTTCGCTACTGCAGCATTCGCCCCCCTCTCCGCGCTTAGATACTGCGGCGCTAAAATCATCGCCGCGATTAAAATTCCGCTTAAAACCTTACCCCGATACATTCTTCCTCCAATTCTTTAGTATGCGTTTTAAAATATTCCCAAAACGGAAAGCTACGACACTGCTTCGGACGCAGCTCGTAAATCCTGCAGTTGCGTTGCGATTCGTCAAAAAATACGCACGCCAGACCACCTTCAAAGGGCTTTTCTTTTACGCTAAATCTAGCGCCTATTTTTTGTAAATAAATTTCTTTAAGCCTTGCAGGCGAAATTTTAAATTTTGCCGCTAGCGCCGCAATCTCGCTCTCATCTATCCAGATATAACCACTCTCTCCCGTGCAGCATTTACCGCCGCAGCGCTCGCACGCGCTTGCATCAAAGCTAAAGCCGAACTCACTCATAATCCACGCTCGTTAAATCCGCGCTTTTATAGATCGCGTGGGCTTGTGCGGTGCGCTTTCCGTGCGCGCTAGCATAGATCGGAAGGGTGATCTCACAGGGCGAGCGCGAGTTTTTACGAGCTTGCAAAAGCGCGAGCTTAGCGGGCTTTGAAATGTCGGGATAGACAAAACCAAGCCTCGTCAAATTTAGCCTAAACTCACCCAAAAGCTCGCAAATTTTAGCTAGCTTGCCCGCCTCGTAGCAAAAAATAAGTATACCGCCAGGCTTAAGATGAGCATTCGCAGATCGCACGAAATCCCGTAGGCTAAGGCTTGCTGCGCTCTTACTAAGCGCCATATGAGGCTCTTTGCTAAGCGAAATGCGCTCTCGATAAAAGGGCGGATTTGAGACGATAAAATCGAAGCGTTTTTCGCTTTTAAACTCCGCGAAATCCGCGTGCAAAATCTCGGCAGGCAGATCGTTTTGCAAAGAATTTAGCCTTAAGATTTCTAAATTTCGCTCTTGAATTTCTAGCAAGCTTAGATTGATGCTTTTAAAATCGCGTTTTAGCAAAAGCCCTAAAATTCCACATCCTGCGCCCACATCCAGCACGTCGCCGTATATCGCTCGCGGATTTAGCGCGCTTTTTAAACTACGCTCATCGCAAACTGCAAACCAGTCATCACGCAAGCACTCCGCAGCAAAATCCTCGCGCACCTTGGCGTCTTCAAATTTGCTCGCGAAATCTTTATCGTGCGTCTTTTGAGATTCTAAAGACTGCGCGATTTGCTCGTCACAAAATTTAAAATTTTCACCGCTTGCGATATCAGGCTTTAAAGTATGCTGGGCTTCGTCGTTTTGAAAATCGTAATTTTTGCAGCGCTCGCTTTGAAATTTCTCCTGAAATTCCGCTTGAAATTTCATTTTAAATTCCGCCTGGAATTCGGCACAGCCCTTACTTCCAAAATCGCGATCATTCCCCACGCTATGGTTAGCGGCATACGACTCTTCTTTGCTAAAAGCGCAATCCTCGGCGCAAAATTCCGCTTCGCCGCCTGCGAAATCCGAAGCGCAAAACTGTGCATTAAAGCCTCCATCTGTCGCGTCTTTAAATTCCGCACCGCAGCCCAGCGCTAAAGAGCCATTTTGCGATCCTGCGTCAGCTTTACGCACGCCTGAGCTTCTTATAAAATTCCACAAAAAAATCGTATCGCTTGTGTAACGATAGCCCTTTTTTGGCTGATAAAGCCTCATCTGCGGATATTTTTGATGATGGTATGAGCGTGATTTATCGCCACCACGATCGATCCACCACTTCTGCTGATGAGATCTCCGCCGACGTAAAGCCCACTAGTGGCAGTTTGAAGATTTTCATCCACGATCGGCACGCCGTTTTCATCGTAAGCGATGCCGCATTTTTTAAGAAAATCGATCGGGCTCGTGCCGCCAATCGCGTAGATCACTCGGTCAAATACGAGCTCGGTGCCATCATCAAATTTTACCAGCACCTTGCCGTTTTCATTCTCAAGAGCCTCTATATCGATACCTAAACGCAAGATGATGTTGCCGTATTTGGTCTCGCGCATTACGTCGCTTTCGTTCGTCTCGTTTAGGCGGGTAAATTTAGGCTTGCGATAGCAAAGCGTCACGACATTGGTTTTACATAGCGCTATAGCGTATTCAGCGGCTGAGTTACCGCCTCCGACGACTAGAATTTTTTCATTGATCGTGCATTTATCGAGATTGAAATTTACGCGTTGAGTGATCGAAGGCGGAATTTTATAAGCGGGCTTATTGGGCTTGCCCATCCTACCAATTGCGACGATGACGTTGCGCGCGCGGTATCCAGCCGAGCTAGTCGTGATATAAAATTCATCTGCGTGCTTTTCGATCTTTTCGACCTCACTTTTGAAATTCGTATCGATTTCGTCGCTATCTAAGAGCTCGTCGAAATAATTTAGCACGCTCTCTTTCGTGCCGGTTTCAAACGAAATAGAGCCGCGCGTCTCGCTGTCAAAGCCCTTATATTCTTTATCTACGCGCTTTTTATCTTTGTAAAACTGCCTAATCGTTTGAGAGTGGTTGTCGCCTTTTTCAAGCAGAAGCACATGCGCAAGCCCGTTTCTTTTGGCTTCTACTACGGAAGCGATGCCGCAAGGACCGCCGCCGATCACCGCCAAGTCGTAAACGTCTATCATAAATTTCCTTTAATCTTTTAAATTTCATACAAAATTATAGTAAAAATTCCATTAAAATCAGTGGAATTTCCTAGTAATTTCGCAGCTTTAATTTAAAATTTTAACGCTTTAAGATGCTTGCTTGGCTAAATTTGAAAAGACATAATTTTCTACGTTTAAATTTTAAATTTCACGGCGCCAATCCGTTTGTAAAAACTAGCGCGGCAGAAGCTGCAGAAGCGGCGAATTTAAAATTTTACTTCGCCAAGATAGAATTTTGCGAGCTAAAATAAAGCGGCAAGAGCGGTGAAATTTTAAAATTTTACCGCTCCGGCAGAAGTTTTAGTAGAAGCTTTAAGACTAGTTAAAATTTAGCGTATATTTTATGCTAAAGTTAAATTCCATATCCTTTTCGACCTTTGGAAAGCTACCTTTTGTGCGCTCGACTGCGCTTAATGCACCCTCATCAAGTGAATCGACATTAGAAGAAGACGTAACGCGAAGACCCTTAACATCGCCGCTTGCCGTATAGGTAAAGTGCACGCCTACGACGCCGATTTTACGCATGCGCTGGGCATTTTTAGGGTAGTGCGACTGCGCGTAGCGAGAAATAATGGCGAAAATTTTCTTGCCGACATCGCTATTGCTAGGATCTCCGCGGCTTGTTATAGCGTCGCTACCGCCACCTGCGCTACTGGAGCCGCCGCCCCCGCCGCTACCCAGCGAAATAGGCTTTGTCGGGTCAAATTTAGCCGTTAAATTCCTATCGCTGCTTTGAACTTTATGCTCTTTTTTCGGCTTAGGTTTTTCGACCGGTTTTGGTTTTTCTACCGGCTTTGGCTTAGGCTTTTCGACCGGTTTTGGTTTTTCGACTACAGGCTCTGGTATAGGCTCCGGTTCAGGAATCGGCTCTGGCTCCGGTATTGGCTCTGGCTCAGGCGGAGTTGGTTCCGGTTCGGGTTCGGGCTCCGGCGGAGTAGGCTCTGGCTCAGGATCCGGTTCAGACTGATCGGAAGGAGGCGGGATATTGGGCTCATCGGAGATATCGCCCTGCTTGGCATCATCCATTATGCTATCGATGGAAAAGGCTATCATATCGGGCATGCTAGGCGGCTTCGGTGCCGACGATAAAAGAGCGAAAACACCCACAGCGATGATGCAATGCAGCACCAAAGATACGATAAAACCTACTGCGCTATCTTTATTCATTGCTCTTTTTCGGTCACGATCGCAAATTTTTCATGGCCTGCCTTTTTTAGGACATCCATGATCGAAATGAAAGAGGAAAATTTCGAGTCTTTATCGTTTTTTAGCACGACAAGATCGTTTTTATCGAGCGCGGCAATTTTTTTCTCAAGCTCATCCTCGCTTATTGCGACATCGTCTAGATAAATTTTAGATTCGCTATCCACTTTGATGGTAACTTTTTTATCCTCTTGCGGGTTTTGCGAGCTTGAAGAAGATGGAAGATTTACCTTGATATGACCCTGCGCAATGAAAGTCGAGACACTAAGCACGATCGCTAACAGCACCAGCATAATGTCGATGAACGGGACGATATTTAGCCCGTCTCGTCTAGGGATGCTCATCTTTCTACCTCATCGTAGCGATTTAGAAGCACATCGACCTTGCGGACGAAGCCGTTGTAGATGATGAGCGTAGGTACGGCGACGACTAGACCGGTAGCCGTAGCTTTAAGGGCAAGCGAGAGACCTTGCATGATAGCCTTGGTATCGATACCGCTTGCAGTACTCATATCAAAAAATGTGATCATAATGCCGATGACAGTACCTAAAAGACCGATGTACGGAGCATTTGAATAAACAATATAAAGCGTCGTTAAATTTTTTGTCAGAGCCTCTTCGTAAAGCGCCTTGCTTTTGTAATTGCTAGCTTTAACCTTCGAATAAAAAAGCAGCCTTTCGATAGTAAACCACACGACCAAAAAGCTCATAAATCCGAGGATCGCAAAGATAATGTAATCCACGTAATGCGCCAAAAATTCCATAATGCCCATAAGCTCTCCTTAAAAATTTTAAAAATTTTTATAAATTCAGCAAAGTGCCTTGCCAAAAAATGAGCGATTTTATCAAAAGTAGATTTAATTTTTACTAAAATTTTGATGAGCGATATTTAAATTATATTTTATCATTTAGCTTTATTTAATGATAACAAAGCATTCGGAGATAAAATTGTAATGATTTTAAAATGTCTTGATAATTAATATAAAATAAAGGATTAATTTTATATTATTCGCCGTTTTTTAATCTTATTATCATTTGGGAATTTCGTATGAAAAAATTTCATCTGGCTTTGTCTTTGTGCGCGGTTCTTTGCTTAAGCGCACAAGCAGACGAGAAATCAAGCGCTACGGACGTATTCAAAAGCAAAGATTCAAATACGCAAAGCCTGGGCGTAATCGAAGTTACTAGCGATTCTAGCACGCCTAGCACCGTGGATGATATCAAAATCAATACTCGCAACGCTACGCTCATCAAAGATGTATTTCGCGACATCCCAGGCGTTTATGTGGGCGGCACCAACGGCATGAATCAAAAAATTTATATGCGCGGCGTGAGCGATCGTGGCTTAAATATCACGATTGACGGCGCGAAGCAAAACGGCAATACCTTTCATCACAACGCCGATTTACTAATCGATCCTGATCTTATCAAAGCCGTAGAGGTCGATGTAGGCGCGCGCTCAGTCGTGAACGGCTCGGGCGCTTTGGGCGGCTCAGTTGCCTTCAGGACGGTAGACGCTTCTGACATGCTTGAGGACGGTCAGGATATCGGCGCCAAGCTCAAAGTGGGCTATACAAGCAATAACGAAGGCTATTCGCAAAGCGCGATGCTCTACGGCAGGGCGTTTGATAGCCTAGATATGCTTGCTGCGTTTAAGCACTACGGATACGGCTTCGGCGAATCTGGCAACGGCAAACCTACGGGCGGCGACGGCAACGATATAAATTATTTATTAAAAGCGGGCTATAGCTTTTTAGATTTTCATAAAATTTCCCTTTCGACCGAGCATATGCAATACAAAGGATTATATCCTATGCGCCCGGAATTCGGCTCATGGCTCGACGGACAGCTGGATAAACGCAAATACGAGCGCGATACCCATACGATCAAATATACGTATAATCCGAGCGACCTGCTAGAGCTCGACATCACGGGATATTACACCAAGCATCAACGCATAGGCTCTATCTATACCGGCACAAAATGGGGCGTCGAAACCAAGGGTGCTAAAATCGGCGCAAAAACCAAGCTTGAAACGGGTGATCTAACTCATACGCTTCGCTACGGATTTGATTACTACCGAAGCGAAAACTATGTCAAACCGGGAAATTTGCGCCCCGAAAAGGTTGATAACTACAGTGTTTATTTAGAGAACGCTATGCGCTACGGCGATCTTACGGTAACTCCCGGCGTGCGCTACGAAAGGCACGAGCTAAAGACTTATAACGGCAGAGGCGCGAATATCTCTAGCTACAAATATAAATTCGACGAAGTAAGCCCCGCCTTGGCGCTTGATTACGAGATCGGCGCGGGATTTGGAGC
>NZ_CALKTS010000243.1 GCF_937997595.1 uncultured Campylobacter sp.
AGCGTGTCGTTGATGAGCGTCGTAGCCGTGATTATCACGTTATCGGCGCGCGGCACGACGCTTACGGCCTCGCTTGCGGGCAGGTAAAACGGCAGCTCCGTTTCTTTGAGCGTGCTTTTGTCAAGCTCTAAAATTTTAAAATCCGCGCCATTTTTCATCAGCGTCTTGATGTAGGGCACCAGCGCGCCCACGACGACGCTAAAGCTGCCGCGCTCGATCCGCAGCTGCTCAAAGGGATCGGCGCCGAATTTCACGTCGTAATCCGCGCGGATTTTATCGAAACACGCCCTACCTAGCGCATTTAGCGCAGCGAGCGCGAGCGTCTTTTTAAGCGGCGCGGCGGAGCCCAGATCGCGCAGTAGATAGCGCACGCTCTTGCCTGCGATATTGCCCGAATCGGGCATCACGCTTGCTTGCGAGGGGCAGCAAACGGCGCCCGATAGGGACTTTAGCGGCGTATAGCTAAGCCCGCACGCGCCCCCTTGCAGCTTCACGCCGCTAAAAAACAGCCCCACGACCGCGCGCTCGATCTTAAGTTCCAGCGCCTGGACGCCTAAAATTTCTTTCGCGCACTCCAGCGTCTGATCTAAAATTTCGCTCATTTTCGCTCCTTTAATGTGGAATTTAGCGCCATTATAGCTTAAAATTTCGGCGCCCGTATTGATATAAATTTATTGATCGCGCGAGCGGCGACATCCAAGCAGACGCGAGATAAAATTTTATGTAGCGAGCGCGTATCGTTGCGGCTTGGAATTTTAAACTGATCGGCGGCGCGGACGAAGCGGCAAACGAGCAAGCGATATTGATGGGGTAGCGAACAGGCGGTGCGGACGGATCAAATTTAACGAGCAAGCCGATGCGAGCAGACAATGCGAGCTAAATTCCATAAGAGCGGACGAGTGAGAGTTTGGACATAGACGGGTAAATTTAACAATAGTAAGCCGATACGGGCTGAATTTTAGGCTAGCTTATGAGCGAATGCGGGCTAAATTTCAATAAATACGAATGGGCGCGAGCCCAGGCGGATACAGGTTAAATCTAATGAAAGTGGCGAGAGCAGGCTAAATTTAACGAAAGCGGCAGCAGTGGGCAAAATTAATAAATTAAGACGCAGGTAAAATTTACTCGGCGGCCGTATCTACGACAAATCGCGCCCGCTGCGGAGTTAAATTTTATTTCTACCTGCTGCACGGCTAAATTTTATTTCATATCCGTCGTGCGATTAAATTTTATTTCCGATCCATCGCAGGACTAAATTTCATTTTCCGATTCGCCGCAAGGCTAAATTTTATTTTCCGATAGCAGGATGTTTATGAGCGGATTTAGCAGAGTTTCGCCGCGAGCGGCGCACAGCACGATCTCGTCGTAGTAGTAGTCGCTCCTGCCGTAGTTGTGAAACTCATACGCGCCAAAGCCGTAGCCCATCGGCGTGATCTCGACGCGCGAGTACCAGGCGTCCTTGGCGATGATGTATTTCTCGGTGTCTTGCGAATAAACCCACACCACGATCTCATCTTTGTTTTTTTGCCGCATCAACCACATGAAGACATTTGCGATGTCGTTGAAAAAATATGTATCGCCGTTTGGCATAACGGCCTGGGCGGTGTTATACAGATCGTTTATCACCGTGCCGCTCTCGTGGCATAGGTATTTGCCAAATTCAATCTGCAGCGGCTGCTTATCCGTGTTGCCGTGGCGCACGGAAATTTTGGATTCGGCTATATCCATCGACGATATGAGCAACCCCATCACGCAGGCGAGCAAAACCGCGGCAAAAATTTTCTTAATCATAGCAGCGCACCCCGAACGAAGTAGTATTTGACGACGTAGGCGCTGCAGATGAGCGCGTTTAGAATGAGCCAGAACGAGGAGTATTTAAGCAGGTGGGTGTAGGCGCGCTTGGTGATGAGCTCCGTTAAAAACGGCACGATGCCGAAAAATATACCCAAAAACAGCGAGCCCCAGATCGCATATCCGACGAAGTAATAATCCTTCAAAAGCATGCAGTACGGGCATTTGTGGTTGGGCTGCTCGTAAACGTAAAGCCCGAAAAAATAGGTGATCGCGTAGTATGCGACGAACAAAAAGAGCAAATTCAGAGCAAAGCTCGCCATCGACTGCTTTAAGAAATTTAAGATCAAAATGGCGCCCAATATCGCGTAGAAAAAGGTCGCCAAAAGCGCCTGCGTGTATCCAAACGGGAGCTTCGGCGCGCGAAATACGACCGAGCAGCAAAACACCGGCACGCGCAGCGGGATATTGGTGAAAAATAGAATTTCTAAAATAAACTCCGCCAAAACGCCCATAAAAAGGATGGTAAAGATCAGGTATTTGCGCTTTAGATAGGGAAATTTGCCCGCTTTAAGATCGAGGCTGTTTAAAATAAGCCAGAGCCCAAAGCCGAAGATCAGTAAAATTTTTAAAAGCAGCAGGATATTACCGTAGCGGTTCGAGCCCACGACGCCTGCGGAACACATCGCGCCGGGCACGATTGAAGAGAGCTCGTTTAAGCAGAGCGCGAAAAATATAAACAAAATGATCTTGCACGCTATCGTGAAGAACAAAATGGTGTTGATGAGATAGTTTCTTTTCTCCAGGGCGTATTGTAAATTTGAGGTGGCGTTAAAGTCCCAGTAGCGTATGATCCGCACGATGTGAAACTGCGAGATCGCCATCAGCGCTATTACGATCAGCTCCACGGCCAAAAACGCGATCACGCTACCCGATAAAAATACGCTCATGCTGAAATTTCTCCGTCTTTTAAAAACACGTATTGATCTACGAAGCTTAGCTCGTCGAAGAGTATGTCGTGCGTCGCGATCAAAACGGTCTTTTTAAGCTCTTTGAGCTTTGAGAGCATCTTGATGAGACCGAGCGAGTTTTGTTTGTCTAAATTTGCCGTCGGCTCGTCGGCTAAGATGATCTGCGGCCCCATCACGAGCGCCCTAGCGATGGCGCAGCGCTGCTTCTCGCCGCCGCTAAGGCTCGAGACGATCTGATCTTTTTTATGCGCGATATTGGCAATCTGCATCGCTTCATCTATGCGCGCGCCAAGCTCATCTCTGCTCAGCCGCTCGAGGCTAAGCGGCGCAAGGACGTTTTTATAGACGCTAAGCGCCTCAAGCAGGTTGAAAGACTGAAATATAAAGCCGATTTTTTTGTGGCGATACGCAGAGCTTTCGATATCGGCGAGCTTGGAGACGTTTGCGCCGTCCACTAAAACCTCGCCGCTACTCGGCTTAGAAAGCGCGCCTATTATAGATAGAAGCGTGCTTTTGCCGCTGCCGCTGACCCCTTTTAAGATTACGATCTGCCCCTCTTCGACGCTTAGGCTTATGTTTTTTAAAGCGCGAAATTCATTCGCCCTGCCCTCGTTGTAAATTTTAAAAAGCTGCTTAATCTCTATCTTACTCATTTGACCGCCTCGCTCATATCACCTATAGCGATGCGCCAGGATGGGATGATGACGAAGGCTAAAAACGGGATCACGCTAAAGACGAAGATCAAAAAGAGCATATTAAAATTTATCGCAGGCGTGAAGGTGATGAAATTTCGCAGCTCGCCACCTAAGAATATATCGCGCAGAAGCGGCGCATCCAGGATAAAAACATAAGCATACGCACCCGCGACGCCGAGCAGATACGCACTTAGCGAGACGATGAAATTTTGAATAAATTTCATCGCGATGATGTCCTTTATACAAAAGCCGATGCTGCGCAAGATCGCGATCTCCTTTTTCTTCTCGCCGTATGCAAGTGAAATTTGATTTTTTAGCAAGATGAAAAACGAGATCATCGCCACGGCGTAAAGCACCATAAAGATCCCGCCCTTGTAATAATACAGATGCCTCACTTCAGCTACCGCGTCCTCCGCGCTAAGGGCTTCCGTATTGGGGTATAAATTTACGATCTTAAGCGCTACTTCGCTTACTTCGTTGGGGTTGGGTACGCTTACGTAGAGCTTGGTGTATTCGCCCTCATTCAGGCTTAGCACCTCGCGCGCGGTGGCGGGATTTAGATAGATCACGTCGTTTGAGACGATGCTGCTTTCGTGCGGCGAAATTTTATTAATCTTAATCGCGATTAGGCGCTGTTCGGTTAAGAAGTGAAACTCATCCTTGTAGTACCACTCGCCCATCGCCGCCTTCACCCCCTCGCCTACGATCATTTCATTTTCATTCAAATTTTCGTCACCTACGATATGAAACCAAACGCGCTTTTGAGCGAAGTAATACATCCCGTCCACGGCGCCCTGCACTTCGCTGACACCCGCGATTTTGGAGATGTCGTAGATATAGCCGTCGTGCATCAGATCGCGCTTGCCCGCGCGCAGAGCCTCTACGACGATGTCGGGTCTGAGCTTGATGACCTTTTCAAGATCGTTTTGAATGGAGCCCGAGATAAAAAGCACCGAGCTTAAAATAAAAACGATAAATGCAAAGATCGCGAAGCTAAAGGAGTGATCGGCTCTGTCTTTTCGCAGCAGAGTCACGGAGTAGTCGATAAAATTTTTACTTATCATAGACGAACTCCGCGTATGCTTTGCTCTTAAAGCTGCTTGAGAGCCGCACGTCCTTTATCTCGCGCGCGAGCTTTTGCAGGCGCTGCTCGCCCTTTGCGCGATCAAAGCTTACATAATGCACCGCAATGAGCGC
>NZ_CALKTS010000244.1 GCF_937997595.1 uncultured Campylobacter sp.
TCAAAATTTTACTCCTTCTGCGCCTTGGCGCGCTTGCGTTAAATTTAGCTCGCGGTAAGCTCATCTATAGCGCGATTACAATTCCGAGCTAGCAAAATTCTAACCGCACCACCGCACGGCGCGAAACTTGTTCCGCAATCACAGCGCCCGATACGTAAATTTATAAGGCGCGGAATTTAAATCCGCAACGCACGCGGCCGAATTTCAACCCGCGGCGCAAATCTATCTTAGCGATTAAAATTCCAAGCTGGTAAAATTCTAGCCGCACCGCTGCACGCCGCACTAGGTCATAAATTTAGTTTAGCGATACGCCGCCCGCTGCAAAATCAAACCCATCGGCACAGACTACGCATTACCGCAAGCCGAAATTTCATTTGACAAAAACTGCTTGCTGCGCCGCAATAAGCCTAACCTGCGCGCTTTTTAAATCGCGAAATTTTAATCTCGCAGTGCGTCGCCGTCGCGCGGCAAAAAGCAAATCAAAACGCCGCTTGGTCGCGTTTAAATTTAGCCCCATGGATTTATTCCTTTTCACAAGCGAACGTCGCCTGCCTAGTCGCACGTTTAAATTTACGCCGCCCGATGCCGATTTTGCGATCTATGCGCAACGAAAAAGCGTGATCTCTCGCCCGCTGCTCCGCACGATAAAATTTAACCGCACATAGTAGCGCGTTATGCGAGCAAATTTAAAAGCCGTATTTATGATCGCTTCAAAATTTTAAGCTTGAACCGCCCGATCAAAATTCCGCCGCAAGCTAAAGGCGCTGATTAAAACGCGCCGCCTGCGATCGGAACGTCGTTCCAAAGATAGCACACCTCGCCCGAGCTTATCTCGATGATCGAGTAAAAATCGCCGCAGATAAGCAGATAGCGGCCGTCCGCGCGGCTCGCCAGATCCTTTGCGGCAAGCTTCTTGCCCAAGATCACGTCGCGCGCGTCGCCGTCGTAAAAGTTCGGCTTAAGATCTAAAAACTCGAGCGGATTTAGCGCCGCCTCGTCCGCAAAGCGCGGATCTTTCAAAT
>NZ_CALKTS010000245.1 GCF_937997595.1 uncultured Campylobacter sp.
ATGCAGCGCGTCGAGGTCTCCAGCCGCGTAGGAGGCAGCCATTTAGGACACGTCTTTGAGGACGGACCGAGAGATAAGGGCGGTATGAGATACTGCATCAACGGCGCTAGCTTGGAATTTATACCGCTTGAGGAGATGGACGCGCGCGGCTACGGCGAGTATAAAATTTACGTAGAGTAAGCGGCGGTTTCGGGATTGGCCTGCTTATTGGGCGGCTTCTAGTTTAGCTTGCAACCAAGCAGTTTCGGGACTGGCTTGCGGCTTGGGCGATTTTGAGGCTAGCCCGCTTGCCGGGTGGCTTTGGGTTATGCTTACGACTTGGAGGCTGGTCTGTGACCGAGCGGCTTAGCGGCTCGGCTCGCAATTAGTCGGCAATTTGCGGCTAGATCGTCTAGCTCGTTAGCCCGTCTGCTTATTTGCGGATCAGTCCGCTCGGATTGCAATCAGTCGGGGATTTGCGGCTCGGATTGTTAATCGGCCTGCTCATTTGGCGTACCAAGCGGTTTTGAAACCAAACCGACGACCGATATGGTGCTTCCGCGGTTCGTCTGCTTCGGCGATTCCTTGGTTTGACGACAGGTTTATCTGCGGCCGTTCTCGTCGGTTTTGCTAGATCGTTTGCCCTGGCGAGCTGCTTCGGTTTTGCGGCTGGCTTGCTGCCGATAGGTCCTGCAACTGAGCTGGTAACCGATCCTGCGGCTGGTCGGCGATCAGTCGGTGCGGCGGAATTTAAACAAAGTAAAGGCGGTTCATCCTCCGCCTTAGCACTCGGCAAAATTTGTGCGATAGAATTTAAACAAGGCGAGGGCGGTTCGGCGGCTCCGAATAGAATTTTAATAGAGTGCGGCTGCGGGCGCACTGCTGCCAAAATGAACGCGCCACGGAGAAGCCGTGCCGTGGATGGAATTTGAGCTCGCATTGCTTAAATTCCATCGCCGCGAGCCGTTTCGGTTTTGCGGTCGGTCGGCGGTTTGATGATTTATCGGCGGATAAATTGGCTTGGCGGCTAAGGATGGAATTTTAAAATTCCAAATACGATAAAAATTTAGCGGTAGTGGAATTTTAAAAATTTATCGATACGGAATTTCATGCGGCGCGAGCCGCTAAATAAAAATGCGCGGACGCAGTCCGCCCCGCTAGCGTCGTCGGAGGTTGGGTGGGGTTTGGGGCGGGAAGGGGAGCGACCTCGCAATTGGGGCTCCCTTCCCGCCCCAAGAAACAGAAAATACGGCATAAAATTCGCAAGTCGTGAATTTGGGGATAAAATTTTGAAATTTTACTTTTTAAGACACGGAAGCGGTGCATGCTTAGTAAGAGATGCGGCGTAAAATTTGAAATTCTGCAACGAAAACGGCGTCTATGCAATGCCCGTTCTGCATCCGCGTCGCAAATTTTAAATTTAGGATAAAATTTTGATGACGAGCCCCGCGCAAAATAGAAAAATCCCCGCATAGATCGCTAAAAACGGCGCGATTATCGCATAGTGAATGATGAACTCGAAAAAATTGTAGATCAAATGCTTGCTTTTGGGCTCTTTAAATTTTAATTCTAGCGGCTCGCTCGAATCAAACGGCGTATTGGATCGCAAGATGTGCTTTGGACTAAACATCCAGCGTACGAAATATTCTATTGCGCTGCATATAGTCTTTGCCTATGCCCAATACGCCGTTTATATAGCATACAAAGCCAAAGCCGCCGAAAAACAAAATGAGCCCGATATCGATCAGCTTATCGCTTATAAGATATCCCATTCTTCAAATCTTTTGATTAATATTTTTTCAAATTTTTAAAACCACAGATTGTAAAAATCAAACCCCAAGAACCAACGCCGCAACCGGCAATAAACCATAGAGAAAAAAATGTAATCCAAAAATACATCTTAATTTTCGAGGCAAAATATAGGTTAAAGCTTTTTAGTCCGAAGCTGATTTCTCCCGTAGCCATTTCGCCTAGATAATAATACGTAGTTCCCAGATATCCCAAGAAAAACGTAAATATAATAGCGGGAATTCCTTTTGGAAAAACTTTTAAATCATAGATATTTGGCATATTGTAAAAACTAAGATAAATCATCAAAGCCGAGCAAACAATTACCCAAATCCACATAAAACTTACGTAAAAAGCTGTAACCTGGGGCATTGCGCTAATAGCTTCAAAGGCTTCGATATTCGGAAAAATTCCTTTCATAAATTTAACGAAACTAGCGCAGGCTTCGCTTTTATCTAAAACTTTTATTGGTATAAAAAACACCGATAAAGATATAAGCGCATAAATAGGCATCGAATATTCTGCGAATTTAGAGAGCTTGGATTTTTTGCGGATTTTCGTAGGTCTCGAATCCCATTCGCGCAATTCGGGCTTTGGCGAATTTTTGTTTTCTAAATCGCTCATACAATCGATCCTTTTATTCATTGCAGATTAAATTTTTTAATCTCATATTTCGATGATAAAATTTAACTCAAAACGAAATATGCATGCTTAGCGCGATTATGCAAAGCAACATCGCCAGCGGCACGTATAAAAAGCGCCCCGTGTTGTACCAAAACGCGCCGTACCGCTTGGATGCGCCCGAATTTACTTCATCTAAAATTTCATCCTTTTTGATCACCCAAAACCACGAAACCGCGCCGATGACCGCGCCGATCGGGATGATGTAGATCGAGACAAAGTCCATCCACGGCCCCCATTTGACGATGGCTTCCATATTCACGCCCACGCCGAAGCAGATCACGCACAAAAGCACGAGCGTGCAGGTGCGGTTCAGGCGCGGAAATTTATGCATCAAGGACTCGGCGACGACCTCAAACATATTTTGAAGCGATGAAATTCCGCCGAAGATCACCGCCGTAAAGAGGATGATCGCAAAAATTTGCCCGCCGATCATGTCTTGTAAAATTTTAGGCAGCGTCACAAAAAGTAGCCCCGGACCCGCGGCGGGATCGGTGTGATACGCAAATACCGCAGGGATCATCACTAGCGCGGCCACCATCGCCGCAAGCGTGTCGAAAAACGCCGTATTTTTCGCAGCCGAGACGACGTCTTCGTTTTTAGGCAGATACGCGCCGTAAACGATCATACCCGAGCCCGTGATCGAAAGCGAGAAAAACGCCTGTCCCATCGCAGATATCCACACCATCGGATCGCCGAGCTTGCCGAAATCGGGCGTGAATAGAAATTTATACCCCGCGCCCGAGCCCGGTAGCATGGCGACTTTGACTGCGAGCACCGCAAAAAGGATGAAAAATAGCGGCATCATGATTTTGTTGGTTTTTTCGATACTGTGCGCGCCGAAAAATAGCGTAAAAAGCGTGCCCGCAACGACGATGAAGTGAAACGGCACGACCGAATAGGGCGTTAGCGCGAAGGATTCAAACCAGGTGTTCGTATCCACGCTCATCAAAGAGCCGTCTATGGCCTGCGCTAGGGCTTTGAGCACGTATGAGATGATAACTGCGTAGCCGATCGCAATACACAGCGAGCCCGCGAGCGGCAGCCAGCCGATGATCTTGCCGACGGTGCCGAGCCCGCGGCTTTTCCATGCGTATTCGTAAGAGCCCAAAGTGCCCGTTCTGGCGCGGCGTCCGATGGCGTATTCGGTGCTAAGCCCCGCGTAGGAAAACAGCGCGATAAAAAATAGATAGATCAGCAAAAACGCGCCCCCGCCGTTCGTGCCGAGTTTGTAGGGGAAGCCCCAAACGTTTGCCATACCCACGGCAGAGCCCACGCAGGCGATGATGAAAGCCCAGCGCGAAGAGAAACTTCGTTTATTCATTTGCATACCCCTATTTAAATTTGCGTTATGGTAGCAAAAAAGTATTTAAATTTTATTTATTGTGCGTAGGATTTGGGCTACAGAGCGGTAAAATTTTAGGGCATTTTGGGTTTGAGCTTGCAGAATTTTGAGCAAGCAAATTTTAAATAGTTAAATTTCACTCATAAAATTTTAAAGAGTGCGCAAAATTTAAGCGAGTTAAAATTCGGCGCGATAAATCTGAGCGAGCTGAAATTTATCGCATGTCGAAATTTACTCCGGTTTTTGGCTAAATTTAAGCTAAAAACGCTATAATCCCGTTTTCTTTTATTTCGTGCGCTCGTAGCTCAGCTGGATAGAGCATTTGATTGCGGTTCAAAAGGTCGGGGATTCGAATTCCTCCGGGCGCACCATCTACAAATATTTTTTTCGCTATAATCCGTGAAATTTTAATCTTGGAGCAAAAATGAGAGCATTCGCCGAATGGGAAGAGCAAGAGGCGCTTTTGGTGTCTTTGCCGCACGCGGACACCGACTGGGCGCCGTATTTGGGCGAGATACGGGCGGCTTACCGCGACTTTATCGCCGCCGCAGCGAGGTTTGAGCCGGTCGTCGCGATCGCGCCGAGCCGCGAGGATTTTGAGCAAATTTGCGGCGGCTTAGCAAACGCGAGCTTCGCGCAAATCGATACCGACGATACGTGGATCCGCGATTACGGCGCGATCGACGTAGAGGAGGGCGGCAAAATCACGGGGTTAAATTTTCGTTTCAACGCCTGGGGCGGCAAATTTGCAAGCGCCAAGGACGACGCGTTAAATTCCAAGCTTTACGCCGCGAACGCCCGCCCGCTGCGAGACGTAGATCTGATCTTAGAAGGCGGCAGCGTCGATTTTGACGGCGCGGGCACGATGCTAACTACTAGCGCGTGTTTGCTGAACGAAAATCGCAACTCCCTAAGCAAGACCGAACTGGACGCGCGGCTGCGTGAAATTTTTGGCCTAAAAAAGATAATCTGGCTAGAGCGCGGCTTCATAAAAGGCGACGATACCGACAGCCACGTCGATACTCTCGCACGCTTTCTAAGCCCGCACATCGTGGCTATTTCGTCGTGCGATGATCCGAGCGATCTGCACTACGCGGAGCTTGGCGCGATGAAGGATGAAATTTCATCGCTCGAATACGACGTGATCGAGCTGCCGATCCCGCGCGCGATCTTTTATCAGGGGCGCAGGCTGCCCGCGACTTACGCAAATTTCGTCTTTTTAAACGGCGCGCTCATCGTGCCTACCTACGCAGACCCCGCAGATCCGCACGATCCAAACCGCGCCGCGGACGAGCTGGCGCTGTCGCGTCTGCGTACGGCATGCGCGGATCGCGAAGTAGTGGGAGTGAACGCACGCGTTTTTATCCGCCAAAACGGCTCGCTGCACTGCTCGTGCATGAATAAATTCAGGCTTTAAATTTAGACCGAAGGAAAAATATGAAAATTTTAAAAGTTGGACTGATTTCGCATAAATTTGAAGGTACCAAGGCGCGCACGATAGCGCGTAGCATCGAGCTCATCGCGCGCGTAGTGGCAAAGGGCGCGCAGTTAATCGTTTTGCAAGAGCTTCATCAGACGCATTATTTTTGCCAGCGCGAAAATACCGAAAATTTCGACTATGCGCAGGATTTCGAGCGCGATTTGCGGCTGTGGAGCGAGGTAGCGAAGAGATTTGGCGTCGTGCTGGTAAGCTCGCTTTTCGAGCGTCGCGCCGCAGGGCTGTATCACAACACCGCCGTGGTCTTCGAGCGCGACGGCTCTATCGCGGGTCGGTATCGCAAGATGCATATTCCCGACGATCCGCAGTTTTACGAAAAATTTTATTTCACGCCGGGCGATCTGGGCTTTGAGCCCATAGATACGAGCGTGGGGCGGCTCGGCGTGCTCGTGTGCTGGGATCAGTGGTATCCCGAGGCGGCGCGCGCGATGGCGCTACGCGGTGCCGAGCTGCTCATATATCCGACTGCGATCGGGTGGTTCGACGGTGACGGCGAGGACGAAAAAGCGCGCCAATTGGAGGCTTGGGTTGCGGTACAGCGCGGGCATGCGGTGGCAAACTCCCTACCCGTAATCGCCGTAAACCGCGTGGGCTTTGAGAGCGCCGCTCTGAGCGAGGTCTCGCCGGATGAAATTTTATCCGGGAGCGAAGCAAATTTGAATGTGCGCGATAAAATTTCGCGCTCCACGGATGCGAGCGGCGAGAGTAAAATTTTAAGCGAGGGCGGAATTTTATCCTTTAATAACGAGGCGCTAACGGGTGGCGGCAAAATGGCGATCGGCGGCGAAATTTTGCCCGCGAAAAATGAGGCGGCGCGAGAGAATTTAAAAATTTCGATAGAGATAAAATTTAACGGCGAAACTTTAGAGGTGCTGCCGAATAAACAGCGCGTGGATCAGCTTGTCAGCGAAGAGGGGATTAGGTTTTGGGGCAATAGCTTTGTTTTTGGCGCGCAAGGCGAGCAATTGTTTCGCGCAAACAGCGCCGATGAGCTATGCGAAGTCATAACCATCGATATGCAAAGATGCGAAAACGTGCGCCGCTGGTGGCCGTTTTTGCGCGATAGACGCGTAGAGGAGTATGGAATTCTTACGAAGAGATACGGGCTGTAATATCCTGCATCTCGAATAGACATATGGCTTATCACCTGATGTGTGATAATGAAAGCAAATTATTTTTATGGTATCCATGTGCAGAGGCGACACCAAAACACATTAATAGATCGAATGGGCTTAAAATTTTGATTTTACAATGCCCGCAAAATCGGACTTTGTAAATAAATTGTAAAAAATTTGCCAAAAACTATTGACAATTTTTAAATTTTTCTCTATAATTCTGCCAAGTTTCGCATATAGGTATGCGGGATGAATTTTATTTAAGGAGTAAACCATGAAAAAAGGTTTTACTATGATCGAGTTGATCTTCGTTATCGTTATTTTAGGTAT
>NZ_CALKTS010000246.1 GCF_937997595.1 uncultured Campylobacter sp.
CGCTTACGCAAAGCACATAGTTTTGCAGCAGATCGCGCATGAAATTTTCGATCTTTGCCTGCGCTCGCTCGGCATTAAACTGCGCCTGCGGCGGCTCATCACCGAACGCAAGCGCTTGTCTGACGCCCGGCTCCGACTGCGATGGACGGACGTTAAATTTTAAGTGTGCTTGCTCTGTATCAAGACGCACTTTCTCAGCATCGAACGGCGGCTCAGCATTAAATTTTAAAATTTCATCTTGCTGCGCGCCGCTAAAATATGACTGTCCGCCGCAAAATTCCGCGCCACCTTGTGATTTTAAGGGCTTGTCGCCGCTCCCGTCTCTCGCGCTTCCTGCAAGTTTGGGATTTTTTGAAGAGAGCTTTGAGCCCGCCAAAATTCCAAACTCCGCCGCGTCGATTTTTGAGAAAAATTTTTCTAAATTTTCATCGCCCAGCATTTTGCTCTTCCGTAGAATTTCCTTCGCGCTTCGTCATGTCCGCCTTGCTGCCCACAGTGTCAGATTTGCCGTTGTTTGCCTCGGCGCGCGTTAAATTTTTCTCGCCGTTCGTTGCGTTCGTATCGTCTCGCGCTAAATTACCGCCGCTACTTGTCGTATTTGTTTCGCCGCCTTTAAAATTTGAAGCTTCGCAACGACCTACACCTAAACGCTCGAAATAATATCTCTCTCGCTCGCCTAAGTTTTCCACTCCTCTTTCGCATACGCGCTTGATATACGCCTTGCTAGGGTATCTAAGCCGATTGAGCGCCAATTCACTACCCGCGTCTGCGCGCTTTATCAGCTTAGCGATGCAGGCATCATCCTCTTCACTGTTTACGATATAATCCCATATGCCACAGTATCTATCACCGCTCAGCGCCGTAATCAAAAAATAAACCCAAAGCAGGATTATGGCAATCGATATGCTTCCTTTTATTTTTAAAGATCTCTTTTTTACCATGTTTTTCCTTGAGTAATAAATTTTAACTCATTTTTTCACAAATTTGACCAACGACATAAAATTTACGATATCGCCCTCGAAGCTAATCTTATCGCCCAGCATTTTGCTCTTCCGTAGAATTTCCTTCGCGCTTCGTCGTGTTCGCCTTGCTGCCCACAGT
>NZ_CALKTS010000247.1 GCF_937997595.1 uncultured Campylobacter sp.
ATAAAAATTTTATCTTTAAATTTAGAGCTTTGGATAAAATTTTTGATCGTAAAATTGGGCTCGTCGCGCTCGATTTCTGCCGCTTGCGTGCTTTGTGCTACATTTTGCGGCACGTTTTCGCTCGCGGATTTTGAAATTTTTTCGCCCGAGACCGAAATTTCTTCACTCACGACAGAGCTAAAATTTGAAATTTCTCCGCTTGCAACGGGTTTAAAATTTGAAATTCCATCCCTTACGGCAGGGTCAAATTTTAAAATTTTGCCCTTTGCGGTAGGATTAAATTTAAAATTTTCGCCGCCTTTCAGGCTTGCGTCCTCTCGTGCGAGATTAAATTCCAAATCCCCATTTTGCAGGTCGCACCCGTCCGAGTGAAATTTAAAAATCTCGCCGCAGGATTGCTCGAAAACATTTTGCGCGGCTGTATCTATAAATCCGCCGCTTTGTCGCACTCCGCTCTGTTGCGCTAGCCCCTGCGTCGCATCGCCAGGTAGGTCAAATTTCAAATTCTCGCTCGCCGCGCCATTTTGCGAGGCGCACTCGCCCGAGTGAAATTTTAAAATTTCACTTGCCGTGCCACCGCCCGCACCGTAATTCATGCCGCCCGTGCCGTTATTTGCGCTGCCGCCCACATAGCCGCCTGTACTGCTACCGCTTATGCCTGCGCCGCTTTGTAAATGAGCTGAATTTACGCTGCCCGCGTGACTATTCGTATCGTCATTCGCCCAGTTCACCCAGCCTCGCGTGCCGCCATTGTCTAAATTTTTATTCGCGCCGCAGTTTGTACTGAGCTCAGCCTCGCGGCTAAATTTCAGCTTGTAAATTTTGCCTAAAATTCTAACCTCGTCGCTTGCTAAAAGTTTGCTTCGCAGCCGCTCTAGCGTCCGGCGGATCCAGCTTTCGTGCTTTAGGATGAAGTCTTTCGCTTGCGCCGCAGTGTAGGAGCGCGGTACGCTCACGCTGATTTCGCAGTCCTTGCTAATGCGGATGCGCGCGTATTTCATCCGCTTAAAACGCAGACTGATCGGCAGGCCCAGTAAATTTAGACTAACTTTTTGCTCTGCCATTTTTTACTTATCCATCGCGCCGTATTCGCGCTGCCGCGCAGCCACTCGTCGCAGAAAAACCCGATCCAAACG
>NZ_CALKTS010000248.1 GCF_937997595.1 uncultured Campylobacter sp.
TTGCGCTATACATTCCGCGTTTAGCCTCTTTGGCTTCCTCGGCGGCTTTTAAAAGAAGTTCGCTATCGTCGGTTGTCGGCACGGCAAATCCCGCCGCCACTAGGTCCAATCGCAGATTGCTTTTAGGATCGCTTGCGTCGCAGACATAGGCGTCATTGCCGCGATCGATTAAATTTACGTAGTAGCGCTTGCCGGGTTTTATCACAGACTCGAGAGCTTTTTTATATTCTTTGTCGAATTTCTTCAGCTCCTTAGCATCCGTTATGCACCTAGAAGCACCCGCGGCGATTATATTTAAATTTTTTAAGTCGCAGGGGAAGAAACGATCTTTTTGAGCCTTTCTGAAGGTAAAAACTAAGCTTCTGCCGTCATTGCCAAGACCTGCAAACGCAGCGATGCCGTATCTGTCTTTTTGCTCCGCAAAGCTCTGCGTGCAGAGCAAAATCGCAAGTGTCAAAAATATCTTTTTCATAGGATTCCTCTTAGGCGGCGCAAATTCTATGAGAGGAATTTGCGCCTAAATTTTGCGGATTATTTTAAATTATACTTTTCCAAAAGCTTTTCGTAGCTGCCGTCCTTTTTCATCTCCTCAAGCGCTGCGTTAAACTTAGCTAGCAGCTCGGGATACTTGCCCTTATCAAATGCGATCGAAAAGCCCTCACTGCCATCGGATTCTTTAAAAAATGCGGTTAGATCGTCGTTTTTCTTAAGATATTCGTAGCCTACGGATGAATCCACGCAAAGCGCATCGATCTTTTTGTTTTTCAGCGACATGACGGCTACAAAAACATTTTCCGTAGCGCTAACCTCGGCGCCTTTGATATCTCTGATCGCAAGCTCTTGGATGGTGCCTAGCTGCGCGGCAAGGCGCTTGCCCTGTAGATCCGCCTTGGAATTTAACGAGTTATCGTCCTTGCGCTTGATGTATAAATTCTCGACTTTATAGTAAGGAGCCGTGAAATCGATAGCCTTTTTACGAGCCGGTGTCGCGCTCATTCCCGAGGCAATCATATCGATCTTACCGCTTTTAATCGCAGGGATTAGCCCGTCAAAGCTCATATTTAAAATTTCGTATTTCACGCCCGCGCGCTTGGCAAGCTCGGCTACCAGATCCATATCAAAGCCGGTGACTTTGGAGTTTTCATCCACGAACTCAAACGGCGGATACTCGGCATTCGTGCCTACGATGAGCGTATCTTTGGTGATGTCTTTAGCAACTAGCGAACCGCAAAGCAAAGCGCCTGCAACTAGAAATCTCATAAATTTTTTCATTTCCCTCTCCTTTAGTGGTTTAAAATTTTATTTAAAAATTCTTTCAATCTCGGATTTTGCGGATTTTCAAATACGTTTTTAGGCGTATCGTCCACAGCGATCTTGCCGCCCTCCATAAAAAAAATCCTATTTGCGACATTGC
This sequence comes from uncultured Campylobacter sp., assembly GCF_937997595.1. Lineage (GTDB taxonomy): Bacteria > Campylobacterota > Campylobacteria > Campylobacterales > Campylobacteraceae > Campylobacter_B. The sequence continues at coordinate 1,415 of NZ_CALKTS010000248.1, forward strand.
GTGCAAAGCCCATCTCGTGCGTTACCACAAGCATCGTAATGCCCTCTTTAGCGACCTCTTTCATTATACCTAACACCTCGCCGATCATCTCGGGATCTAGTGCCGAGGTAGGCTCGTCGAATAAAATCACGTCCGGATTTACCGCCAAACTTCTAGCGATTGCGATGCGTTGCTTTTGCCCACCACTAAGCTTGTGCGGATAAGTATAGGCCTTATCACTAAGACCGACCTTTTGCAGCAGCTCCTCTGCTTTTGCGTAGGCTTGTTCTTTGGTATAAATGCCCGCTTTTATGGGCGCTAGAGTTAAATTTTCCAGCACGTTTTTATTTGCAAAGAGGTTGAAATGCTGAAACACCATACTAACTTTGCGGCGAATTTTATTAATATCGGTGTGCTTATCGGTAATATCTTCGCCGTCTATTTTAATAGTGCCGCCGCTTGGAATTTCAAGCAGATTTAAGCAGCGCAAAAAGGTTGATTTACCGCCGCCGCTAGGACCGATGATAGCTACGATATCGCCTTTATTTATGGTCTTTGAAATTCCTTTTAATACCGATAAATTGCCGTAGGATTTGGTTAAATTTGATATTTCAATCATTGCGGTTTAACCTACTTTCTAGCATTTTTACTAAAAACGAGAAAAATTTCACGCTTGCATAGTAAAGCACTGCGGCAAAAAGTATCGGCTGGACGGTATAAAGCGCAGCCTGCATGCTTTTTGAAAAAAACGTAAGATCAGTAATTGCTACGAGGCCCACGACCGAGGTCTCTTTAAATAGGCTAATAAACTCATTCGCAAGCGCAGGCAGGATGTTTTTTATCGCCTGCGGAAAGACGATCTCTTTCATTGCCGTGCCGTAGCCTAGCCCCATCGCACGCGCTGCTTCCATCTGGCCGCGATCGACGCTATTTATGCCGCCGCGCACGATCTCCGCGACGTAGGCTGAGCTATTAAGCCCCAGCGCAAAGATCGCAGCTGCGATATTATTGCTCCACGTAGCAAAGATAATAAACACAAACACCATCAGCTGGATAACGATCGGAGTTCCGCGGATGATATCCACGTATTCGTCGATAATGAAGCTTAAAAATTTATTGTTTAGAAATTTTAAAAATGCCAGCATAAATCCTAATGCGATACCGATCACGATGCCGCCGGAGGTCAAAATAAGAGTGATGCCGTAGCTTTTGGCGTATGAAATTTTTTGCGCTTCGCTCAGTTCGGGATAGGTGAAATAAAGCCCCACGGCGATTACAGTCAAAACAAATACGACCTTTAAAATTTTCTCGTTCAACCAAGGCGCCTTTTTCTTAAAATTTAAACGGCAAGAATACTAAAATTTCGTTAAAATCTGGCTAAATTCCGAAAGTAAAATTTTATTTGAAATAGAGTAAAATTAGCTTTTTTAAAAGGAGGCAACGATGAGCTTTTGGACCTATTGCGCAATCGCGATATATTTCGGCGCGCTTATTTTTATAGGTAGGTATTATTATGACAAGAATGCGAGCTTGAGCGAGTATCTGCTCGACAATCGCCGCCTAGGGCCATTCGTAACGGCGCTTAGCGCGGGCGCTAGCGATATGAGCGGCTGGATGCTTTTGGGGGTGCCGGGCGCGATGTTTGCGACGGGGATTTGCAATATCTGGATAGCTCTAGGACTTTGCGTGGGCGCGTGGTGCAACTATAAATTTCTTGCCAAAAGGCTTAGAATTTACACCGAGGTAGCAAGCGACAGCGTCACGATCCCGGATTTTTTAGAAAACCGCTTCAAAGACCATACCAAGACGCTTCGCATCATCTCGGGGCTTTTGATTATCATATTTTTTACGCTCTATGTTAGCAGCGGCATCATCGCCGGCGGCAAGACCTTTGAGAGCTTTTTCGGGCTAAATTTCACCTACGGCGCGGTCGCTACAATCTTAATCGTCGTGTTTTATACCTTTTTCGGCGGATTTAAGGCTGTTGCGATCACCGACGCATTTCAGGGCGCACTGATGTTTGCGGTGCTTATTTTAATCCCTCTGTTTTCTTATCGCGCGCTGCAGATCCCTGCGGATAGCTCCTTTTTGGCGCAGGTGCGGCTCTACGGCGCGAGCCATCTCGATCTATTTTACAATCAAAGCTTCTTGGGCGTTTTAGGCCTGCTTGCTTGGGGGCTCGGATACTTCGGTCAGCCGCATATCATCGTGCGCTTTATGGCGATTAGAAGCTCGCGTGAGCTTGATAGCGCGCGCCGCATCGGAATTTCGTGGATGGTGCTAGGTCTTGCGGGCGCGATGCTTAGCGGCCTGATCGGCTTTGTGTATTTCTCGCAAAAAGGCCTTAGCATAGACGATCCCGAAAAAATTTTCCTAGAGCTCGGTAAAATTTTCTTTCATCCGTTCATCCTAGGCGTGATAATCTCTGCTGTGCTGGCGGCGATTATGAGCACTATCTCAAGCCAGCTTTTGGTAAGCGCGAGCGCGGTTACGAAGGATTTTATCTTCGCGTTTTATAAAAAAGAGGTGAGCGAGCGTACGCAGACGCTAAGCAGCCGTATCGCCGTCGTGATCATCGCCGCAGTCGCCGCGATCTTGGCGTTTGGCTCAAACGACACGGTGCTAAACGTCGTGGGTAACGCTTGGGCGGGATTTGGCGCGAGCTTCGGCGCGGTGCTGCTTTTTAGCCTGTATTCTAAAAAGATGAGCGCGCTCTCGGCTTTGGTGGGTATACTCGTAGGCGGTATCACCGTTATTTGCTGGATTTTATCGGGGCTTTCGGCGGTCGTTTACGAGCTGCTGCCCGGTTTTTGCTTTTCGGCGCTTGCGATACTGCTCGTAAATCGCTACAACTCCGTGCTCGATAAGATGGCGGATGAGCCTAATGCCGCGCAAATTTCGCAGGAATTTGAAAAGATGAAGGAGCAAAATTTAAGGGGTAAAGATGGCTAACGTAAAGTGCCCGCACTGCGGCTCTTTGATCGATATAGACAATGTTATGGAGCATGAAATACGTGCTCGTTTAGAGATGGATTATAAGCGCAAAAAAGAAGAATTCGAGAAGCAAAAGTTAGTCGATCGGCAAGCATTTGAAACCGAGTTAAACGAAAAGCGCTTAGCATATATTAAGGCGGACAATGCCTTGAAAGCACGCGAAAATGCCGTTAATGAGAAAATACAAGCGGGTATAAATTTGGGTATTAGCGCAGAGCGCGAAAAATTAATTAAAGAGAGCAAAGAGTGGGCTGCGATAGAAAATCAAGCGACGATAAAAGCTTTAAACGAAGAACTTGATAAAAAATCTAAACAGGTAAGTGAGTTAAATTTAATTAAGGCAGAGTTAGATAAGGAAAAGCGTGCGAAATTAGAGCTTGAGACTGAGTATAAAGCAAAAACAGAGCTTGAAATTTCAAATAGAATAAAAGAAATTTTAGAAGAAAATCAGCTTAAGATTCGCAATAAAGATGAGCAGATCAAGATGATTATAGAACAATCTTCTCAAAAATTATTGGAAGAGAAACAGCAGATCGAGAGCGAAACCGCGGCGAAATTTGAAATTTTACAAAAGGAGCTGCAAGAAAAATCGCAAAGAATTTCGGAGCTAAATTTAATCGAGGCGGAAATGGAGGCGCAAAAGCGTAAATTTAGCGAGCTTGAGGCCGAGAATAAAGCCAAATCCGAGATCGAGCTAACCAACCGCGTAAACCAAGAGCGCGAGCGGCTTTCGAAACAAATTTCGCAGGAAAACGAGCTGAAATTCCGCCAAAAAGATGAGCAGATCCAAAGCCTAATCGGCCAAATAAACGAGCTCAAGCGCCGCTCAGAGGTGGGCTCGCAGCAGCTTCAGGGCGAGGTGCAGGAGCTCGCGCTGCAGGAGTATCTGCGGCTAAACTTTCCTTTGGACGAGATAGACGAGGTAAAAAAGGGCGCGCGCGGCGCAGACTGCGTGCAGATGGTGCATACGAGGGAGTTTGCGGGCTGCGGTAAAATTTTATACGAGAGCAAGCGCACGAAAAGCTTCGAGCCTAAATGGATCGACAAACTCAAAGACGATATGATAGGCGAGGGCGCGCAGATCGGCGTTATCGTCACCGAGCAGATGCCGCCTCACAGCCCTAGGCTGCACCAAGCGCCGAGCGATGCTAGCATCTGGATCTGCTCGTTTGAGGAATTTAAGGGGCTTTGCTCCGTTTTGCGCGAACATGTCGTGGCGCTTGCGTTTGCCAAAAGATCGGGTCAAAATCAAGATAGCAAAACGGCGATGCTCTACGACTATCTGACCTCGCCCGAGTTTGCAAACCAGATAAAGACGATCGTATCGGCATTCGTCGGCATGCAAGAGAGCCTAAATAAGGAGCGCAACGCGATGGAGCGCATCTGGAAACAGCGCGAAAAACAGATCGCCCGCGCGCGCGACGGAGCGATCGCGATGCACGCAAGTATCAGAAGCATCGCAGGAAGCGGCGTAGCGCAGCTGGAGGACGTCGATGAAATTTTAAGCCTCGAAGCGATTGCGGCGGAGAGCGAAGCGAGCGCGCTTCAAGACCAAGACGGCGACGAGACGCCATAGCGGCATGCGGACAGATCGCGGCTATGGCGAGAGTACGAGGTGATTTCGCGGCGTGGCGAGCTTGCGTCGTGAGGCTGAAATTTTGTAAAGTAACGCGATATTTGTCCACGGGCAAGCGGTGCTAAAATTTCAAGAAATAATTGTTGTATGCTTTTGGGTTTGCGAGGTTGGAATTTTACTTGCGAATTTTATCTCGGCAGAAATATGCCGCACTGTGTAGAGTGGAAATTTCACATGTAAAATTTTAAATTCATAATTTAAGGAAGCGCTTCATGTTGCGAAAATTTGATTTGGAATTTCTATCTTGTATCCCAATTAGGAAGATTTTACACTAAAAGCTATAGCAAAATTTTAAGAATTCGCTTCGCCGTACCGTAAAAATTTTAAAATTTTGATCTGCAAATTTTATAAAATTTATGAAATTTTTTAAATTTCGGCGTCGAAATTTTAGAATTTCTAATATTTCTAAAACAAATTTAAATTTTTTAAACACTCTTGCCGCAGTTATTTGCATACTAAAATTTTATCGATGAAAAGCGTTTGTTGCCAATCGTTAAACCCCATCCCTTATCATTCCGTAGTTGTTTTGCGCATGGAAAATTTTGCGCGTACAAGACTCGTTTTGTGCGGCATAGCGTGCGGGTCGCATCAAATACGCCGCAAAAAAGCAATGGTGGGCTGTGCAACGTCTGTAGCAGGCGGCTTGCTTGATTTACATAATTTATAGAGAGGTAAAATATGCGTATTCTAGGCAACATTATTTGGTTTTTTCTAGGCGGTTGGATCTTGGCTATCTTAACTTATTTATCAGGTTCGATCTTTAACCGTTTTAGTCGGATCGTTCCCGCGGGATTGGGTCTTATGGAATACGGCAAATTTCTATTTTTACCCTTTACTAGCGATATGGTGCGCAAAAATAAAAGCTCGCTTGCCGTCGCCGCAGAGTCGCTGCAAAACTACGAATATGACGTAACTTCCCAAAAAGTATCCGTAGCGACGATAATAGCTACAGTTTGTATCGTAGCGATTGCCTTGCCTGCAGTAGCGATTGCGGAACCGGGGCTGACTACTAGAGATGATGCGGAGATCTCTAAGTTGGCGACAAATTTAATTACCGTTAAATACGATCTGGACGCCTACTATATCTCTCAAGGCAAATTCGCATCCGATTTTTCGGTTATGACGAATGTTCCGCTAGAGCCCAACGGAGCGAATTCCGCATATCTTAAAAGCACAAAGGGAGATAAATGCTTCCTAATCAGCGTGGACGGCGAAAAGAAAACTATCTCTATCGAAAAAGGTCCCGATGCCGAAAATAATATCTGCCGGGGAGCGTATGAATTACCGGGAGTCCCTAAAATGCTATCGGAGCCTATTCAAGTAAAAAGCTATTAATTTACGCGATTTGCGAGCGGATTAGATTTATCGCGGCGGATTTAAGAGCTGGAATTTATATAAATTTTGTCTTAAATTTACGCCGCCTTGTGCGCACGAAAGTGATCTGATCGGGAATCAGATAAAGTTGCGCGCTCTGGCGTGAAATTTAGCCACAATTTGAGCGGGCCTAAGTTTCATAAAATTACGCGGTTAGAATTTTAACGCCGTTTTAAGATTATTTTTGTAAAATCACATTTCTTTTTTACCGCTGGCGGGCTCATAGCTCAGTTGGTTAGAGCATCCGGCTCATAACCGGATGGTCCTAGGTTCAAGTCCTAGTGAGCCCACCACCACAAAATTTTTTGCTTTTCACTACATCAAAATCCGCAAAATTCTATAAATTTCATACGTCGTTTTTCCTTTGAAATTCCGCTTCATAACTTCAAAAGACAAAGTCTGCCGCATAATTCCCGCTTTAAAATGCGGCAAGCTCGCGATTGAATTTTCAAATTTAACTTTCATTTGGCGACCGATTAAATTTTATTTTATGGCAAGTTGCAGTAGAATTCCGTTAAAATTCTTAGTGCAGGGAGATGTCCATGTCAGAAAATCAAACGAAAAAAGGCGGAATTTTAGCCTTTTATTTTAACTCAAGCTTGCTTTGGCGCATCATTATCGCTTTAGTGTTGGGCTCTGCGATTGGTATGTTACTACCTAAAAATATGCCGGTGGGTGATACCACGTGGGTGGCGATTTTAACACCTTTGGGAGATCTTTTCGTGCGGCTTTTAAAGATGATCATGGTGCCGATCATCATCTGTTCGCTGATCGTGGGCACTAGCAGTATCTCGCCCGCGCACCTGGGCAAAGTAGGCGTTAAGGCGATCATATTTTACGCTATAACTACGCTTTTTGCGATCGTCATCGGCCTAGCGTGTGCGTTTGTATTTTCTCCAGGTAGCGGACTTGATCTAAGCGATGCGTCCAAGGCTGTCGAAAAGGCAGCAAACGCGCCTAGTATGAGTAAAATTTTGCTTAATATAATTCCTACAAATCCTTTTGATTCCATAGCCAAGGGCGAAATTTTGCCGATCATCGCGTTTTGCTTATTTCTTGGCGTAGGGCTTGCGTTTTGCCGCGACAGTAGTGATGCTCGTATTAAAAATTCCGCTGATACGGTTTATAATTTTTTCGATGGAATGAGCGAAATTATGTTTAAGGTCGTGCACTGGGTGATGCAATACGCACCAATCGGCGTTTTTGCGCTAATGTTTGTAGTGTTTAATAAAAGCGGTATCGAGGCTTTCAGCTCGCTATTAAATGTCACGATTACCCTATACGTGGGACTTGCGATTCAAGTATTTGCGGTTTATTGCGTTATTTGTATGCTTATCGGAGTTAGCCCGATTAAATTCCTTAAAAAAGTGCGTCCGCCGATGCTTACGGCTTTTGTTACCCGCAGCTCCAACGGCACGCTTCCGATTACGATGCAAACCGCCGAAGATATGGGAATTCCAAAGGCGATCTACGGCTTTGTTTTGCCCGTGGGTGCTACGGTGAATATGAACGGCACGACCGTGTATTTGGGCGTGTGCACGCTCTTTATCGCTAATGCTTGCGGTATCGATCTAAACAGCAGCCACTACCTCACGATCATCATCACTTCGATGCTTGCGGCGATCGGAACTGCCGGAGTTCCGGGAGCTGGTGCGCTGATGCTGCTTTTAGTGCTCGAATCTATCGGCGTCAAGGTAAGTGGTAACGTAGCGATCGCTTACGGAATGATTTTGGGCATTGATGCGATTTTGGATATGGGGCGAACCTCGATGAACGTAACGGGCGATGTTGTCGCGTCGATCTACGTCGCAAAGAGCGAAAACGAAATGGATATGAGTAAGTGGGAGAATTAACCCAATTAAAATTTAGAAAGGACGAGCTATGAAAAGAGTTGGAATTATCGGCGGAATGGGACCTTTGGCGAGTGCGGATCTGTATATGAAGATCATAGAAGAGACTGCTGCGGGCAGCGATCAAGAAAATATTCCGCTTGTAATCGATAGCTATCCGCAGATCGAAGATCGCACGGCGTTTATCTTAGGTAAAGGCGAAAATCCGCTTCCGCGCCTAAGCGAGAGCGCTGTTAGGCTCAAAAATGCAGGCTGCAAGGCGTTTGCGATGGCGTGCAACACGGCGCATTTTTTCGCAGACGATGTAGAAGCTGCGGCGGAAATCCCGCTAATTCATATCGCCGAGGTCACCGTAAAAGCGATCCGCAAAAATTATCCAAACGCCCATAAAATCGCTGTGCTAGCCACTATTGGTACAAAAAAAGCTAAAATTTACGACGATCCGCTCAAAGAAGCGGGGCTAATCAGCGTGGAGCTTGGCGAAGAAAATCAAGCGGTTTTGATGGATTGCATCTACAAAGGCGTTAAGGCGGGCAAGACTGCTGAATACGTGGGGGCTTTTGAGAATTTGCTAGGCAAAATCGATGCTGATATTTATGTCGTTGCCTGCACTGAGCTGCCGCTATTTTTGCCGTTAATCAAAAGCGATAAAATTTTCGTTGATCCTACTAGAGAGCTTGCTAAAGCGATCGTGAAATTCTCAAGATCGTAGAGCCGCAAGGCTTTGCAAGCTCGAATTTTAAACCGCAAAATTTTACGACGATCTAAGTCGTAGAATTTTGCGGAATTTTATGATAGTGGAATTTCATCACAGCATTTTAAGCTTAAAATTTTATCAAAATTTAATCCGCAAGATCCAGAATGTAAAACCTCCGAAATAAAATTCCCTAACAAAATTTGCTCGTAAAATTTCGTGCTGAAATTTAAGCTAAAATTCCACTAAATTTGACCGTTTCTAAAGCCCGAATTTAATATAATCGCTCCAACAGAAAAAAGGATTAAAATGAGCGACTACACCCACCTGCACCTTCATACCGAGTATTCGCTGCTAGACGGCGCGAATAAAGTAAGCGAGCTCGCCGAGCTTTTACAGAGCCGCGGCACCAAGGCGTGCGCGATCACCGACCACGGCAATATGTTCGGCGCGATAGACTTTTATCAGACGATGAAAAAGCACGGCATCAAGCCGATCATCGGCATCGAGACCTATCTGCACAACCACGACGATATCGGCGATAAAAGCGACCGCCAGCGCTACCACTTGATACTCCTTGCCAAAAACGAGACTGGCTACAAAAATTTGATGTATCTTAGCTCGCGCGCGTTTTTGGACGGCTTCTACTACTACCCGAGGATCAACAAAAAAATTTTAAAAGAGCACAGCGAAGGTCTCATCTGCTCCTCGGCGTGCCTAGCAGGCGAGGTGGAATTTCATCTAAATAGAAGCGAGCGAAATTTAAAGCGCGGCGCGGGCGGCTACGAAGCGGCGAAAAAAGCGGCGCTTGAGTATAAGGAAATTTTCGGCGAGGATTTTTATCTCGAGATCATGCGCCATGGCATCGGCGAGCAGTTAAACGTCGATAAAGACCTCATCCGCCTCTCGCGCGAAATCGGCGTCAAGATCATCGCTACCAACGACGCTCACTACTCGCGCAAGGACCGTGCCAAGGCCCACGACGTCTATCAGTGCATCTCGATGGGCAAGACGATCAACGATGGCGACCGCCTAAAACACGTCGTTTCGGAATTTTACGTAAAAAGCGACGAGGAGATGAGGCGGCTTTTCGCGGACATCCCTGAAGTGATCGAAAATACCGCCGAGATCGTGCAAAAGTGCAATCTCAAATTTGCCTTCGACGAGAAGGACTACGCGCCGACGCCGCCGAATTTTAAATTTACGATCGAATACGCCGCTAGGCTCGGGCTTTCGCTGCCGCAGCCCTCGGAGCGCTATAGTTTTTCAAACGACGATTTTTTATTCGATCATCTCTGCCGCGAGGGGCTTAAAGAGCGCCTTAAATTTATCGACCCACAGAAACACGAAATTTATCGCGAGCGCCTGGAAAAGGAGCTTGCCATCATCAAAAACATGCATTTTTCGGGCTATATGGTCATCGTGCAGGATTTCATCAACTGGGCGAAGGATCACGACATCCCGGTTGGCCCAGGTCGCGGCTCTGCGGCGGGCAGCATCTGTGCGTATGCGCTTCGCATTACTGATCTCGATCCGATCCCGTATAATCTGCTTTTCGAGCGATTTTTAAATCCGTCGCGTATCTCTATGCCCGATATCGACGTGGACTTTTGCCAGGCGCGCAGAGGCGAGGTGATCGACTACGTCATCGATCAGTACGGCAAATTTAACGTCGCGCAGGTTGCGACCTTCGGTAAGCTGCTCGCGCGCGGCGTCATCCGCGACGTGGCTCGCGTCTGCGATATGCCGCTTTCACAGGCCGATAAGATGGCAAAGCTGATTCCCGATAAACTCGGCATTACGCTTAAGCAGGCTTACGACGCCGAGCCGAAGCTGAAGGAATTTATCGACGCAGATCCGATCGCGCAGCAGGTTTGGGAGTTTGCGCTGGGCCTTGAAGGGCTAAATCGAAACGCAGGAATGCATGCCGCGGGAGTGGTGATCTCAAACGAGCCGCTGTGGAATAAAGCGCCGCTATTTAAGCAGGATAAGGGTGAGGATGCGCGCCTAGTAACGCAATATACCAAAAACTATCTCGAGGACGTCGATCTGATAAAATTTGACTTCCTGGGTCTAA
>NZ_CALKTS010000249.1 GCF_937997595.1 uncultured Campylobacter sp.
GAGATGAGCAAAACGCCGGTAAAGACGCAATTCGGATATCATGTAATCTACAAAGAAAGCAGCAAAAAGGCTGAGACTATGCCGTTTGAAAAAGTAAAAGATCTCATCAAAAATCAATTACTTCCAAGCAAAGTAAACAAAAAAATCGATGACAAGGCTAATGAGCTATTCGGGAAACTAAACATCGAATACGCAAAATAGTTTTAATTTTAAGGCGCGAGGCTATTAAATTTATATGCAAGTTCGCTACGGTGGCAACTTGCAGGGATAAATTTTAGCCCGCGCCTTTGTTTTATATGCGCTAAATTTCGCAAAATTTTAAGCTCACTCTTATATTGCCGGGTTGTTAAATTTCAAACTTATTTGCTTTGCTGATGCTAAATTCCGCGAAATTTTAAGCGTATCCGGTTTTTTACATTAAATCAAGGAATTCAAATGCTTTCTAATATCGTAAATTTTATCGTAGAATTTGTCGCAGGTTGGGGATACCTTGGCATTTTTGTGATGATGTTTTTAGAAAGCAGCTTCTTTCCTTTCCCAAGTGAAGTAGTGATGATCCCTGCGGGCTATCTGGCCTCAAAATCGCAGATGAGCTTTGTTATAGCATTTGTTTGTGGGCTTGGCGGCAGCATCACCGGCGCGCTGTTTAATTACTATCTATGCTACTTTTTTGGACGTAAGATTATCGCTAAATACGGCAAATACGTAGGCATCACCGAGGAGAAATTTGCAAAATTCGAAGCGTTTTTTAACCGCCATGGCGAAATTTCAACGTTTAACTGCCGCCTAATCCCTGGCATCCGTCAATACATCAGCCTTCCTGCGGGGCTTGCAAAGATGAATGTCGCGCGCTTCGTGCTATTTACCGGGCTTGGAGCTGCGATTTGGACACTAATACTAATGAGCTTGGGATATTTCATCGGCGAAAACGAGGAGCTAATCAAGCAAGATCTGCATCTAATTACGATCGCTCTGTTCGCCGTCGTCATTATAATCTCGCTTCTATATGTTTATTTTATAAAACGCAAAAAATAGTTTCACGCCAGTAAATACAAATACAATGAAAAATTCCATTTTATCGCCTTTAAGTTCAAATTCTTCAAATTATAATTTAAGCTAAACAAGAATTTTTATAATTTCACTTTCATAATCTGCGTGCAATACGATATTTCTATTAAAGTGTAATTATGCCTTAGTAGCGAATTCCAAAATATTTTTTAAGTAAAATTCTATTTAAAGCCTTAAACAATCATACTAATTTCTAAATTTTAATTTTTCGTTACGTTTTAAGCTGTTTTTAATACTAAAAGCTTTAAAATTCCATTAACAATTTCAACGAAAGGACTTATTATGGCAAAGACCAGAAAAGAACACGATTTCATCGGGGAATTAGAAATTTCCGACGATTTTTACTACGGTGTGCAAACATTTAGGGCACTAGAGAACTTCCATCTAAGCGGACGAGCGCTCAAAGACTATCCATTTTTTATCAAGGCATTTGCACAAATCAAAAAAGCAGCTGCGCTAGCCAATAAAGAGGTCGGAGTCCTAGACGCACAAAAAGCCGATGCGATTGCAAAAGCTTGCGACAGGCTCATCGCAGGAGAGTTCAGAGATCAATTCGTAGTCGATATGATCCAAGGCGGCGCCGGAACTTCGACGAATATGAATACCAACGAGGTCATCACCAACATAGCTTTGGAGAGCATGGGACACAAAAAGGGCGAATACCAATACCTCCATCCAAACGACCACACAAATTTGGGTCAAAGCACCAACGATACCTATCCTAGCTCGATCAAAGTCGCCGCTTACGCCAAGCTAACCGATCTATTAAAAGCTATGGAAAATTTGAAAAAAGAGCTTGAAGTTAAAGCCAAAGAATACAAAGATGTCATCAAAATGGGAAGGACGGAGCTTGAGGATGCCGTCCCTACTACTCTTGGAAATACTTTCAACGCTTTTGCTACCTACATCAAAACCGATATCGCGCTTATCAAAGCTGCTAGAGAGTCGATGACTTACCTAAATATGGGCGCTACGGCGATTGGTACGGGCATCAACTGCCACCCTGATTACAAAAACGTAGTCGAGAAAAAACTAGGCGAAATCACCGGCGTTAAATTTAAAGCCGCAGAGGATTTCATCGCCGCTACGCAAGATACTGCCGATTTCGTTCACGTTAGTGGCGCGTTAAAAACAGCAGCCGTCCGCCTAAGCAAAATCGCAAACGACCTACGTCTTATGAACTCCGGTCCTAGATGCGGTCTAGGCGAAATAGAGCTTCCTAAGATGCAACCGGGCAGCTCCATCATGCCGGGCAAAGTAAATCCGGTCATCGCCGAGGTCGTAGGCGAGGCTTGCTATGAGGTAATCGGCAACGATGTTACGATCATGCTTTGCTCCGAGCGCGGAGAATTCGAGCTTAATGCGTTTGAGCCTGGCATCGCATATGCGTTATTTAACTCGATCGTGCTTTTGGAAAATGCGATGAATACACTAGCTGAAAAAGCTATCAAACATCTAAAGGCAAACCCTGAAGCTTGCCTAAAATCGGTGCTAAATTCCGTCGGTATCGTTACGGCGTTTAATCCTTACATTGGCTACGAGAAATCCGCAAGTATCGCCAAAGAGGCGCTTCAGACCGGAAAATCCGTCGGCGAAATCTGCTTAGAGCGCGGATATTTGAAAAAAGAGGAGATCGATAAGATCCTAGAGCCTAAATCTATGCTCAACCCACATATGAGCAAAAAATAGTTTCAAACTAGGTGCGGCGCGGAATTTCGTCGGTTAATTTAATAGGCGAAATTCCGCAAAGTAGAATTCTAAATAGATAAGATTGATCGTGCAGAATTCCGTAGATGCAGAATTTCATCAAGTTAGATTTAGCTTCCGTGGAGTAAAATTCCACTTGCGAAATTTTAGGATAAAATTCCGCATAGAATTCCGACCACTGAATTATAAAGATAATTCGGATTTTACCTGCTGAAATCTTTAGAATTCTGCGCGCCGTTAAAAAAAATTACTTTATAAGGAGTTTTGCAATGGACTTTATGGTGATATTGCAATTTATCGTGTTGCTCGGCGGCATCTACTTAGGCGTTAAGCTAGGCGGAATGGGCGTCGGTTATGCAGGCGGTTTGGGCGTTGTCGTCCTAGCCATTTTGGGCATGAAGGTCGATATGAAGGATATCCCGATTGACGTTATCCTAATTATCGCATCGGTAATCTCCGCGATTACGGCGCTGCAAGTCGCAGGCGGACTTGATTATTTGGTTCAGGTAGCATCTAAAATTTTAAGGAAAAATCCTAAGCAGATCAACTTCCTAGCGCCTATCGTTACCTATCTACTTACGATACTTGCGGGCACCGGACATACTGCGTTTTCTATGATCCCGGTTATCGTCGAGGTCGCAAAGACGCAGAACATCAAACCTTCCGCTCCTCTTGCACTCTCAGTCGTTTCATCTCAGGTAGCGATCACTGCGAGCCCTATTTCGGCGGCGTTCGTCGCTATGAGTGGTCTGTGCGAGAAGCTAGGCGTTAGCTATCCTAAGCTTTTGTTTATCTGCATCTCTACTACCTTTGTAGCTATGATCATCACGGCTTTCATCGTAAATAAATTCTACGATCTCGATCTTTCAAAAGACCCTGTTTACAAAGAGAGACTTTCAAAAGGTCTTGTAGCCGAGATCAAAGCCGAGGAGTATAAAGAGCCAAAACCTTACGCGAAAAGATCGGTTGCGATATTTGCTATCGGCGTTTTGATCGTCGTTTGCTATGCACTTGCGATCTCAAAGAGCGTGGGCTTAGTAGAAAAACCGATCCTTTCAAGAGATAGCGCGATCATCAGCTTTATGCTAACTATCGGCTTTCTTATCGCTGTTTTGTGCAAGATCGATACGGGCAAACTGCTCTCTACCAGCACCTTCCAAAGCGGTATGAATGCGTGCATCTGCGTCATCGGTATCGCGTGGCTCGGTACTACTTTCGTAAACGGTCACATCGACAGCATCAAAGAGGTAGCTAAAAACGTCGTTACGCAGTATCCTTTCGTACTGGCTATCGCACTATACTTCCTAAGCTGCTTGCTATACTCACAGGCTGCGACCACAAAGGTTATGATGCCTGCTGTTGCCGCCGCGCTTGGAATGACCAGCCCTGAAAATTCAGGTCAAATTTGGATCTTAGTCGCATCGTTCGCAGCCGTTTCGGGCTTGTTCGTGCTCCCTACCTATCCTACGACGCTCGGCGCGATCGCTATGGACGATACCGGAACGACTAGAGTCGGTAAATTTGTATTTAACCACTCATTCTTCCTTCCGGGAACCATTATGGTTGCGCTTTCGGTCGCTCTAGGATTTTTAGTAGCTCCTGCGCTAATCTAAGATTAGTATTCCTTTCATTTGCGCCGAATTTTTCGGCGCATTTTTCATACCATTTAAAATTTTTAATACAATTTAATAGATAAAATTCTATCGATTTTGGGGCCTGCCGTATTTACTTATAAATTTAACTTCTAATCGCATGCAAAAAACTACAAGTCTTCCGGTAGTATTTGAGTGGAAGTAAAATTTCACTTGAAATTTCATACCCATATTATGCTAGATGATAAATCAAAATTTCAGCCAAAAAACATATAATGTAAGAAATTTAAAACAAGGATAAAATATGAAAAATCTCATCATCATCGCTCATCCCGATATGGCAAGCTCGCACGCAAACAAGGCGTGGCGCGAGGTAGCCAAAAAGCAAGCGGATAAATTTGATATTCACGAAATTTACGCCGCTTATCCGAACGGCAAAATAAACGTAGCGCGCGAGCAGGGGTTACTTTTGAGCCACGATAAAATTATCATTCAGTTTCCACTTTATTGGTACAGCTATCCGCCGCTTTTAAAGCGATGGTTCGACGATGTATTTGCCTACGGCTGGGCTTACGGCAGCACCGGCGACAAGCTAAAAGGTAAAGAATTCGCCCTAGCGATCACTATCGGCGACGAGCGAAACAACTATAAAAAAGACGGCACGATCGGATTTGGCATAGAGGAAGTTATCATACCTTTTAAATGCGCGATGAATTTTACGGGCGCTAAGCTGCTGCCGTGCCACTTCGGCTATGGATTTTCATTTCATCCAGATGGCGAGTATATCGCAAAAAGTGCAGAAAAATACAAAGAATTTTTAGCAAAATTTTAAAATTTACAAAGGCAAAATCGCCTTTTAGTCGCGAAATTTTATTTTAAAAAGCAGCAGTTCGAGGTCGTTTCATCCGCACTGCTCGGCACGCCTCGCACCGCTGTATTTTACGTCGCGCACGCAGCCTGCTGACATAATCCCACGCCCTTTTGATCGTAAATCTTATTCCACCTCCCTAATGGGGCAAAATTTACGTTAAAATTTATACGAAATTGCCGTATGAGGTATGCTTTAGTGCAGCCATATAAAAATCAATGAGCATAAAATTTTACCTAAAAATTTGCACCCGCTCGCAATAATACTCGTCTTAAATTTACATAAGACGTTAAAAAACTATGCATGTCCCGTCGTAGCTACTGCTTCAAACTCTCCGTTAAAATTATATTAAACTCGTAAAGTCGCGCGTTCACTATACGCTACCGGGCTTGTATTGCACTCACCAAGCTCATCCTCATCAATG
>NZ_CALKTS010000250.1 GCF_937997595.1 uncultured Campylobacter sp.
CTCTTTTTGAAGGCGTTTTGCAGCAACCTATCTATCCTATGAGAGATGGCGGTAGAAACGGCTGGACTTTGGTTAGAAATGGCAACGATAATGCTACATCTACATATACGGCTACCGTAGCAGGCAAAAGTACTAACTTTACTTATTATCCAACAAGAGCTAGTATACCTACTTCCGGTGCAAATAAAGATAGAAATGTAGGCTCATTCGACTGCAATCACGCTGATGATCTTTGTCAATCCTTAGCTCAATAGCTAAATGCTCTATTATGAAGTTGCGGTTTTGGGTGCCAGCCTAAAGCCGCTTACTTATAGTTCAAATTTTAAAATTCCAGCTTATCAAATCGTATCCGTTCCTGTAAAATCGAGCGTCAAATTCGCTGTAATCCTGCGCGAGGTTCCAAAGCCGAGCTTCAAAACCAAGGAAATTTCTGAAATTTCGCAGCTTAAATTTACTCCGTTTCAGATCGCACTTGCAAATTTTATCGCGCATTACTATGTTTGCGAAAAGGGCGTTGCATTCGGAATTTTCGAGCCTGCAAGCGAGACGACGCAGGATTTGCGGAATTCGCAGGAGCATCCTACGACCGAGCGGAATTGCGCTTGCGAAAAAATTTCCGTTAGTAAGCCAACCTCCGCTTGCAAGCAAACTTCTACCTGCAAGCAAAATTTTATTTCCGAGCAGAATTCCACCACCGCACGAAATTCTGCTTTCGACTGGGATTTTAGTGCCACACACAATTCCGCCTCAATCCAGAATTTTGCATTGACGAGAAATTCTACTATCTCAAAAAATTCTGTTACCGTCATAAATTCCGCCATCGCGCCAAATTCCATGCAAAGGCAAAATTTAAAACAGGTACCAAATTCTATCTCGCAAAATTTAGCGTTAAATTCTACCGCCGCACAGAATTTTATTCAAACTCAGAACTTCTCTGGCGAGCAAAATTCCGTTTCAATTCAAAACTCTTCATTGGCGCAAAATTCCGCCGCCATGAAGACCGCTATAAATTTTGCTGCCGCGCCGGGTTCGGCATACAAACAAAATTTCGCTATCGCGCAAAATTCTATCCAAGAGCGGGATTTTACCGAGGGAGAGAATTCCGTTTCGATTCAAAATCTTACTTCAGCGCAAAATTCCGTCCTAATTCAAAATTTCGACACTACCGCGCAAAGCCCCATTTCGCAGTCGCTATCCCCGCTTAAAATAGGTAAAATTCCAAACCTTACCCCCGCGCAGGAGCAAGCGCGTAAATTTGCCGAAGCCAACGAGACGTCGCTGATTTTCGGCGATACGGGCAGCGGCAAGAGCGAAATTTATATCGCACTGATCGCACAGGCGCTCGCTGCGGGCAAGCAGGCGCTGTTTTTGATGCCCGAGATTTCGCTCACGCCGCAGATGACGAAGCGGCTGCAGAGCTATTTCGGCGAGCGGCTCGGCGTCTGGCACTCCAAAATTTCGCCCAAGAAAAAGTGCGAAATTTTAGCGAAATTTAACGCAGGCGAGATCAGGCTCATCGCGGGCGCCCGCTCGGCGCTATTTTTGCCCTTTAGCGATCTGGGCCTCATCGTCGTGGACGAGGAGCACGACGACAGCTACAAATCCGCCGCCGCGCCGCGCCTAAATGCCCGCGACGCCGCGATTTTCGTCGGCAAGAAGCTCGGCATCCGCGTGGTTTTGGGCTCTGCGACGCCTGCACTTAGCACCTACGCGAAGCAGCCGCACTTCCGCCTGCGCGGCACCTATTTTAGCAGCGCCAAGCGCTTCATTTTCGATGAGAGCGAGACGGGGTTGAGTCCCAAAATTTTAACCGAGATCGGGCGCAGCCTCGAAGCCGGCAAGCAGGCGGTCGTGTTTTTGCCGACGCGCGCGAACTACAAATATATGGTCTGCGAAAACTGCGGGCAGATCGTGCGCTGCCCGTTTTGCGCCGTCGGGATGAGCTACCACGCGGACGCTGCGGCGCTGAAGTGCCATTACTGCGGCTTTAGCACGTTTTACAAGGCGTCTTGCGAAAACTGCGGCGGCGAGGTGATGCAGGCGCGCAAGATCGGTACGGGCGAGCTCGCGGCACAGCTTACGGCGCGTTTCCCAAGTGCCCGCATCGCAAAATTTGATCGCGACGAGATCACCACGCAGCGCAAGCTTGAGGCGCTGCTCAATAACTTCAACGCCCATAAAATCGACATTTTGGTGGGCACGCAGATGCTTAGTAAGGGGCACGATTACCACGGCGTGGATCTTGCGGTGATAATGGGGATCGACGAGCATCTGAGCTATCCCGATTTTAGGGCGCGCGAGAAGACGCTAGCGCTTGCGATGCAGGTGGCTGGCCGCGCGGGTCGCTCGGGGCAGGGCAGGGTCGTCATACAGACGCGCCAAAGCGGCTTTTTTAGGGATTATATCGAAAACTACGACGATTTTTTGCGCGACGAAGCGGAGTTTCGCGAGGGGCTCTATCCACCGTATATGCGGCTTTTGCGTGTACTGATCTCGCATAAAAACGAAAAGGCGGCGGGCGAGATAATGAGCGCCGCGCTTGAACTTTTGCGCCACAAACAGGCGGAAAGTAGCACGTCTGCATCGCATGACGGGCTGGACGCGAGGAGAGCAAATTTAAGCGCTTTAAATTTAGAAAATTCTGCGCAACAGGGCGGCAAGCAAATATCAAATTTTAAATTTCAAAGCTCGGATCTGCGCGCGGACGACGCAAATTTAAACCGCCAAAACGCTTCAAATTTGAAAAATGCCGCGCAAATTTTAGCTTGCGACGCAGGCGCGGACAGCGCAAATTTAAAGCCTGAAAGAAAGAGCAGCGCGCAAAATTTTATAAATTTATCGGTCGAAAATACTGCCGAAAATTCCGCGCAGTATTTGAAAGAGAAGGCGAGCGAGGGCTTTGAGATCATCGGCTACGGCAAGGCGGGTATCGCCTATATCGCGTCGAAATTTCGCTTTGAAATTCTGCTGCGCGCTGGCTCACACGTGCCGCTTATTAATGCTGCGCGCGCGCTTGAGCATCTGCCCGTCGAGATCGATATGGATCCCGTAAACTTCGGCTAAACGCGATTTATAAAATTTTATCGACATAAGCTTTGCCCGCAAAATTTTGCGCAACGGGGCGATGAATTTATGCTAGAAAATAGATTTTGGCGGCAGTATACCTTGCCATCTTATAATTTAAAAAGGCAACGATTTGAAAAAACTACTTAGAAATTTTATGATTTTTGTAGGTTTCATCTTTATGCTATATACCTCTTATTTTCTATATTTTTATTCCAAAAGAGCCGAATATGCGACTATTTTATTGCAAAAAGCGCTTAGGTATGAAGAGAAATTTTTTACTGAGAAAACACAAAATTTAGACCCGTCTGAGCAAACCAGGCTACGGCATGAGTTTGAAAAAGAGAAATTAAAACTAGAAAAATATTGCAGCGATGCCATAATAAACGGCGAAAATAGCCATTGCAAGGTTTATTATAACTTCGATTTCGACTATATCCATTTCTACGACGGGCGAAATCAAGATATCGCGCTGGGCTACGACTTTGATAACGAAAGCATTGAATTTTATAAAAAGCTCGCAGATCATTATGATTACGAAGGCAAAAAATGCAGGTCGCGCAGGGTATATAGCGAGCACCATGCGACATTTGCCATTGATAATTTTAAGCATGCAAAATTTTGGTTGGGAAATTACGGTGAATTTACCCTAAAAGATCCATACATTCATGAGTGTGAATAAAAGTGATCGGTAATTGAAACACTGAAAACCTGCCGTATAGATCGGCGGCATATACATAAATTCATATTTGTACGGATATTTTATACTTTGATTAAGTAATTATGTTGTATAAGCTTATACGACCGATAACAAAAACGCTTTTAAGGCTTCAAAAGCCTATTTTAAGGAGCAAGGGATGCGAATTCGTGCTTTTATTTTAGCGATCTTGTTTGCCGTATCGTTCGCAAAAGCGGATGATATAAAGCATCCATCGATGCCGTGGCAACTGAAATCCATTTTATGGAAAATTCAAGATAAAAAAGTTGTAAGAAAAGCTCTTCACGAACCTATGATCCGGGGTGCAACTACCTTTAATGGCAAGAGTTTTTATTTTGTTACGATAGAAGATAATGCAACGCTCAAAAAAGAATATGAAGAGCATTTATCAAAAGAAAGAGACTTCTGCAACGACTTTTACGATGATCTGTTCGAATGGAAAAATATAAATATAATCGAACCTCTGGTTTTTGATACGACGGATTACAATGACCCCATTTTAAAGAAAAATATGGGCGATTGCTGGTATATGGATATGAATAAAACGATTAAAGACGGCTTTAGCGGGCGCGGATTTACATTGTATAAATTTGATAATAAGCTTTTGTATATTAT
The DNA here is from genome assembly GCF_937997595.1 of uncultured Campylobacter sp. Classification (GTDB taxonomy): domain Bacteria; phylum Campylobacterota; class Campylobacteria; order Campylobacterales; family Campylobacteraceae; genus Campylobacter_B. The sequence continues at coordinate 4,397 of NZ_CALKTS010000250.1, forward strand.
GATTTATAAAACCACTCCTTATATATATCAGACGGATGATTTCGCAAATCTTGCTTACATTTTAGATCCCAAAGAGTGTAGTAAAATCACAAAAGACTCTCGTAGCAGGGTAAATTTGGAGATTCCAGGCAATATCATATATAAACCGCGTCTGTTTTATGCCGAACCGATACGTTATAAAGATATAGACTATCTACTTTTCATAGATTTCGACAATACGCACAGCGGTCAATTACTAAACGTCGCAATCAGGAAATTTAAAGACGGTATTTTACAAATGCCTGTTTGTAGCAATTCATACTTAAACACGAAGCTTTATCGATAGGGGCGGTTATGTGGGTTCATATTTTCATCTTAATGATCGCATTCGTACTATTTGCGAATGCAAACGATGTAAGCGATACGGAAATTCCTTTTGATTTAAAAATAGCTTTATGGAAAGCTAATGATAGGAAAGTAGTAAGAAGCAATCCTTCCGGTATGGTAGAAGGAGAAACCACTTTCAACGGAAAAACCGTTAGCTTTTGGCAAATAGATAGAAATGCAACGCTCAAAAAAGAGTATGAAGAGCATTTATCAAAAGAAAGAGACTTCTGCAACGACTTTTACGATGATC
>NZ_CALKTS010000251.1 GCF_937997595.1 uncultured Campylobacter sp.
GATAGCCTGCGCGGCTTTAAGACCCGCCAGGATAATAACTACGCAAGCGATGGAGATCAAGGACATTTGAAGTTTCAAGACTTTTCCTAAATTTAGATTTTCGCTTTGGCGCGAAATTAAGGAGTGATTTTAACTAAAATTTCATAAAATTTAGCTCTGCTTTGAAATTTTATCCGCTAAATTTAAAGCTCGCTCGGTATCGTTCCGCTCGCACAGCTTTGCTTTTGGCTTGCCCGCTAAATTTAAAAACGCTGCAAATCCCAAATCCCGCGTGGCAAAAATTAAAATTTTTTGCTAAAATTTTGCGAAATTTACATAAGCAGGATCAAAAATGAAACTTCCCAAACAGCTTTTAGATCGTTACGCCGTGGAGCGTCAAAGCGCGGGCGAGGCGCAGCGGACGGCGAATGAGATCGCCTTTGCGCCTGTAGTTTTTCAGGTAAGCAGGCTGATGAAAAAATTTGGAATTTTAAGCGCGCTTCATGAGGCGGAGGACGGGTTAAGCATAGAAGAGATCGCGAAGAAGCTCTCGCTTAGCGAATACGCCGTAAAGCTGCTTTTGGAAAGTTCGCTTAGCATCGGCACGGTGCTTCTGTGCGGCGAGAAATTTCAGCTTAGCAAGGCGGGGTATTTTCTACTCACCGACGAGATGGTGGACGTTGATATGGACTTCATCCACGACGTGTGCTACGAGGGGCTATTTAGGCTCGAAGAGACACTAAAATCGGGCAAACCAGAGGGGCTAAAGGTTTTTGGGCAGTGGGCTACGATCTACGAGGCGCTTTCGCATCTGCCGCCGCATGTGCGCAAAAGCTGGCTCGCGTTTGATCATTTTTATTCGGATTTGGCGTTTGGGCCCGCGCTAAAGATCATTTTCTCGCGCAAGACAAATAAAATTTTAGACGTAGGCGGCAATACGGGGCGCTTTGCTAAGCAGTGCGTAGGCTACGATGAAAATGTGCGCGTCACGATAATTGATCTTGCGGGGCAAATTTCGATGATGAAAGACGCCGTCGCAGGTGCGCAGGGCGCGGAGCGCATAGATGGGCTTGCGGCCGATCTGCTAGATCCTGCTACGTGCTTTCCGCGCGGCTTTGACGCGATCTGGCTCAGTCAGTTTCTGGACTGCTTTGCAGAGGAGCAGATCGTAAGCATCCTCGCGCGCGCGGTGGAGTCGATGAGCGCGAAGGCGCGGCTTTATATTTTGGAGCCGTTTTGGGACAGGCAACGCTACGAAACCGCCGCGTATAGCATGACGCAGATCAGCGTCTATTTCGCCGCGA
>NZ_CALKTS010000252.1 GCF_937997595.1 uncultured Campylobacter sp.
TAAAGTTCATCCGCCCTGCCCCTGTGCTCGGATTTTGCGGCACTGCGCCGCTCGCAGCAAGCCTCTAAATTTTGATCGTGCAAATGCGGCGACCGCGACTACCGCGCTTTGAAATTTTAGCCGCGTGATCGCATTTGGTACGCCCCTAAATTTTAATTGCAAAAGCGCGGCAACCGAGATTTGAAATTTTAACGGCACAGACAGACTGCCCGCGCCTATTTCGCTCATCGCGCCCTGAAATTTTGATCGCGCGAGCGCATACGGCAAGCTTTGAAATTTTAAGCAGTTGTGCGGCATAGTCTCGCTGCGTAATTTCTGACGCAAAAGCTCCACGGCGGCGCAAAATCCGCGATGAAATTTTTGCATTGAGGCTTTAAATTTACAAGCTGTTCGCAGACTGGCTGCCTTTTTAAATTTGCGACCTGTTTGCAGAGCGGTCGCTCTTTTGAATTTATAATCCGTTTGCGAGCCGCTCGCGCTTTGAAATTTACAGCGCATACGAAGCAGGCTTGTTTTGCCGTAGAGCTCACGCAGTATCCATCTACAAAATCCGCGCCGTATCCCGCCGCGCGACATTCGATTTAGAACTTCGGCGCCGCGCAAAATTTTACGATCGTTTAAAATTCCTACACCCTTTAAAATTTCGCAACCTTTCAAAATTTTATTATCGATCCAAAATTTGCCGTCGTTTAAAATTCCGCCGCTTAGAATTTCACCGACATTCAAAGCCCGGTCGCTCAAAATTTCGCCGCCGTTTAAAATTTCATCGCCCCGCAAGAGCCTTGCGCTGCTTGGAATTTTATCGCGCGGGCGCGCAGGTTTTCGCCCCGCCCGCATAAAATTTGGATCAAAAATCCTCGCAGCTCGCGCAAAATTCAGATCAAAAGCCCTCATCGCCCGCCTCGCTTCTAAATTTTTGCACCTCGTTTATAAAGGCTTGCTGCACGCTAAGCCGCCGCCCGTCCTGCACGCAGACCTCGTCGGGACTGCCTAGCGCCAGGATTTTGCCGCGATCTTGGATCAAAAACCGATCGCAATACTCCGCCTCCTCCATAAAATGCGTCGTCACGATCACGCTCACGCCGGTGCGCGCCAGCGCATTTATGCGGTTCCAAAAGAGCCTGCGCGAGAGCGGATCGGCGCCACTGGTGGCCTCGTCGAGAAACAAAATCTCGGGGCGATGGATGAGCGCGCACGCCATGCTGAGGTTGCGCCCCGCGCCAAAGGGCAGGTTCTGCCACGTCTCGTTTCGCAGCCGCTGCAAGCCAAACTCGCTCAAAAGCTCCTCTATGCGCCGTTTCAGTGCCACGCCGCCGATACCGTAGCTGCGGCCGAAATACTCTAAATTTTGATAGCAGCTTAGCTTTTTATAAAGCGAAAATTTCTGTGAGACATAGCCGATGCGCGATCTGATCGATGATTTAGCGTGGCGCAGATCCTCACCCATGACCGAGATCTCGCCTCCGCTCATCCCCAAAAGCGCGCAGATCATACGAAAGGTCGTCGTTTTGCCCGCGCCGTTTGGACCCAGAAGACCGAAAATCTCGCCCTTTTTGACCTCGAAACTCGTATTTTCCACGGCGGTGAATGAGCCGAATTTTTTACTCACGTCGCGCACTTTGATGACGGTTTGAGTCGCATCGAAGCTCTTTTTTTCGTAGCCGAAGTTTGCCGCGCCGATCTCTGCTTTATTTAAAAAAATATACGCATCCTCCAGGCTCGCCTCGCGCGGGCTCAGTTTAAATTTAGCGCTTCCGTTTTCGTTAAATTTAACGTCCTCGTTTTCGTTTGAAATTTTAAAATTTTCGCCGCGCCCGTTTTCGGGATCCGTGCCTTTGTCGCGCCCGTTTTCGCGCTCTGTATTTTCATCATCACCCTCTAGGCTTGCGTTTAAAAACCTCTGCAGATCGCGCAGGCTTATCGGCTCCTCGCTTAGCAGATCGACGCTGCCGTCTCTGGGGCAGATGTCGATGAGCGGGGAGTTTTTTAAAAATCTTTGCGTCTTAAACATCAAGCGGCGCGCCAGGCTCTGATAATCCTCGCCGTCGATGCGAAAGGTGCGGTCCCGCAGCGCCGCGGTGATCTTCGCAGCGCACTCCTGCGCTATGATCTTGCCGCCGAGCAAAATCAGCGTCAGATCGGCATCCGCCGCCTCGTCGAAATACGCCGTCGAAAATATGCATTTCGCGCCGCTTTGATCCAGATACTCGCGCACGATCGCCCACAGCTCGCTGCGCGAGAGCGGATCGACGCCGACTGTGGGCTCATCTAGCACCAAAAGCCGCGGACGAGCTGCAATCGCGCACGCAACGCCGAGCTTTTGCTTCATCCCGCCGGAGAGCGAATCCACGGCGTAATCTTTAAATTTCAAAAGCCCCACGCGGCGCAAAAGCCCGCGCAGATACTCCTCGCCGTCTTTTAGATCGAGCCCTTTTAGGCCTGCGAAAATGTTTAAATTTTGCCAGACGCTAAGCTCCTCGTAAAGCCCCAGGCTCTGCGACATGTAGCCGTTTGCGCGGACGAATTCTTTATTTTCGCCGCTCGGAACGAAGCCAGCAAATTTTATCTCGCCGCAATCAGGCGCGATGATGCCGCAGATGAGCTTTAAAAGCGTGGATTTGCCCGCGCCGTCGGGGCCCGTGAGGCTGATGAGCCGCGGCGCGTCGCCAATTCGCAGATCAAAATTTTCAAAAACGACGTTTTTACTGCGATCCTCTCGCAGGTAAAATTTCTTTAAATTTACGATATTTAGTAGATCCAAGCTTAGCTCCAAATTTTATTTACTCGCCCCGTCGCTTGGCGCGACGAACGAGACCTACGCACGCCTAAAAGGCGCTCTTTGTCGCGACGCCTTGCTTCTGCAGCCGCCGAAATGTCTTGGTTTTGCGACCGCTACGGCGTCTTAGTTTTGTGACAGCCGCGGCATCTCGGTTCTACAACCGCCGCACGCTTTAAATTTCGCGACGCACGTTGAACAATTTCGCCCAAACCTCGCATAAATTCGACGTAACTTACCGCAAGCGCGCGAAACCAAGCTCTATCGCGCCGGGGCGCCCTGCAATCGCCCGCTCGAATTCGAGTGCCCGCACGATCGGCGTTGCTTACGGCTCGCGCCGAATATTCCGCGCGCCGCCCGATCTGTCTTGAGCGCGTGCATATCGCATCGGCTAGCCGCGCCGCTAACGATGCGCATGAGCGGGGCGGTCTCCAAAACATGAAGCAGCCAGTGAGTATCCGCGATAAACTCGCTTCAAAATGCAAACGAGTTTTCAAACACCTGGCGACCCGTGAGCGCCGAGATCTATCTGCGTCGCGCCTCTTGCGGTGAAATCTTACCGCCGCCGCGCCTTTTGGCGAAATTTTACCTATTCTCGGCTTTCTTTAGCATAGTACCGACTTTAGCTACCGCGTCCTTTGGGCAAAATTTTACCGCCGTTCGCAATCGGCATTTAATCGCGCCGCTTGTTTCGTAGCGAAATTTTACTGCCGTCCATACTCGGTACTCAATCGCCGTTTGTTTTATCGCAAAACGCCTGCTAGAAACAAAGCCTGCCGCTATACCGCCTGGCTTTACCTCGTCGCCGCCTGTAAGCCGCAAATTTTAAATTTAACTCGCGCTGTTTTGCGCCAAATCTTTCGGCAAAATTTTGCTCGCCGCGCTGCAGAATTCTGATCTTTTATCCAAAGTCGCCGCCGGCTCGCGCAAAACTCGCGCGATAAAATTTACGCTGCCTTTCCGCCT
>NZ_CALKTS010000253.1 GCF_937997595.1 uncultured Campylobacter sp.
CTTTGTTAAAATTCCATAACTTTCCATACAATTTTCAATTTAAATTCTATTCCGGTGTCTTTAGCTTATCGCTTTTTTAGCCAATAAATATTGCTTGATAAATTTAAAATTCCATAGCCTTCTTAGAATTTTAGAACCTTCTGTAAATACAAATTTTAAATCTAATCCTCCATCAATATAAAATCTTAAAACTCTGCATTAAATTTGACTTATATTGAGTGAAAAATGATACGGATTGAAATTTTTCTATAATACTTGCTCGTTCGTGTCATTTTTCTATACTATTTTTATAGTTTATGTTCATTTTAAGGAAGTCTTGCAGCGTCGTGAACCTTCTGTTGCGTTTGCTTTTTAACTTCTATGGCGCGATCTTATTCTAACCTCTCTTAGCCTCATTTATGATTTATCCATTCGTTCGTTTTTTAATACATTGCCACGTTTTTATATCTAAATTATAAAGCCACCGGCACTTATAAAGCTTTCTGTATGATTTAAACTAGATGCCAAATAAAGCTTTGGCAAGCGCTGTTACTTAATATAATGAAACGTCCCATAAAAAATCAGTTTAGAAAAAGCATGTCCTACAAAAGCAAGCTTATGAATGCAGCTAAATTTTATTAATACCGTCCGCCCGGCCTCGCACGTAAAGTATCCGTGCCTTTCATAATACCAGCATCCCTTCGCCGTATGCGTCTAGTCTCGTACGTGTAAAGTATCCATGCGCGGCAAGGTAGGGAAAACTATCCTGCTAGCCTTTTATATGATTTAAATCCAAATCCCGTTTCAATGCTTGCGGTATTAAATTTAATATATCTAGCTTTATCCTTTTCGGTCTCCAAAGAGGAGCAAAAAAGCGCTGTTGAATTTAATATATCTAGCTTTATCAGCGCCTATCTGCTTTTTAAGATCAAGCTAAAATTTAACGTATTTATTTAATAAAACGATCGGAGCAGATAAAATTTCAATATATCCACTTAAATTTTATCTCCCTTTAAGCCCGCTGCAAATATAATCCTTACCGTATTGCAAGGTGGCGTAATAGCATATGGGCGCATCCCCTTTTCTAGCGCTGGCGCGGGATAGGTATGCAAAAGCCCTAAATGCTAATAGACGTTTTATTTGGCAATACAAATATTTCAACCTCAAAGGACTTTTAATGAAAAACCTGTTTAAATCCGCATTATTTCTATCGCTTCCTGCTTTTATGTTGGCAGCCGTAAATTTAAATACCGCAAGCAAAGAGGAGCTTATGGCGCTTCCCGGTATCGGAGAGGCAAAAGCTCAGGCTATTATAGATTACCGCAAGGATAATAAATTTAAAGATATCGAGGATATCAAAAACATTAAAGGCATAGGCGATAAAAGATTTGAGCTTATTAAAGATGATCTTGCCGTAAGTGGACATACCGATATAAGCGATCTAAAATCCGTAAAGCAAAAAGCAAGTAAAAAAGCCAAAGATACTATCAAATCTACTAAGTCTAAGGCAAATACCAAGGCGGAAAAAGTAAAAGAGGATATGGACTCTATGGATGAACAGAGTGGTAAAGTAAAAGGCTCTATGGATAAAATGAACGATGATGCTAAAGAAAACGGCTCGTCAAAGGCTTCTGGAAAGAAGGTTAAAAAGAGTAAGTAAGTCGGATGTAGAGGACAAGGTAGGTTCCTGTTGCACAAAAAACAAGCAAGCTCAAGATGTGTTGTTTGTTTAAAGGCTCGGGAGCCTAAACTTAGACTTATTCTAAACTTACCCTTAGAATTTTTAGCAGTAGCGGCGCAACCGTTACTTAAACGCCAGAATCATTACGCCGCCGCCAATGAGCGCTAGCGCGAGCCATTCGCGAAGACTCGGGCGCTCGCCTAAAAATATCACAGCTATGATCACAACGAGCACTACGCTTAGTTTATCGATCGGTGCTACTTGATAGGCTTTGCCGATTTGCAGGGCTTTGAAATACGCTAGCCACGATGCGCCCGTAGCTAATCCGCTTAGTATCAAAA
>NZ_CALKTS010000254.1 GCF_937997595.1 uncultured Campylobacter sp.
AGATCCACCAGATATTTGGCGTTTTGCACGCTTACGTCGGGCAAAATTCCATGCCCTAGATTAAAGATATGCGCGGCACCCTTCATCGCCGTTAAAATCTCGCGCACGCCCGATTCTATCGCGCCGCGGTCGTATAGCCGCATCGGCTCCAGGTTGCCTTGAAGCGCAAATTTGCCCCCGAGCTGCTCGCGCGCAAGCCCCATAGGAGTGCTCCAATCCACGCCCCATACGTCAAAGCTCGCCTCGCCTCGCCGCGCCGCGATACGGCTCAGCCGCGATATCTGCGCGCCCGTGCCTTTGGCAAAGACGATGAGCGGGATATGCGGGAATTTCGCCTTTAAAAATTCCGTGATTTCTAGGATGTATCGCCAGCCGAACTCCTCGTATGCGCTCGGCTCTAGCGCGCCTGCCCAGCTATCGAAAATCTGCACCGCATCGACGCCCGAGCCGATCTGGCGCGCCAGATAGAGCTTCGTCGCCTCCGTAACTAGGCGCAAAATTTCATGCAGAAGCTGCGGGTTTTCGTAGAGCATCCTTTTGCAAACGGCGTAATTTTTGCTGCCGCCGCCCTCGATCATATAGGTAGCGATCGTCCACGGCGCGCCGCAAAAGCCGATGAGCGCTTTATCCGCAGCAAGGCGAGAGCGAGTAAGCGAGATCGTATCATAAACGTATCCGAGCTCTGCCGCGGCCTTTTGCGGATCTAGGCGCGCCAGATCGCTCTGAGAGCGGATCGGATCTCTAAAGCGCGGCCCCTCGCCCGCTTCGAAGCGCAGATCCATCCCCATCTGCATCGGCACGACCAAAATATCGCTAAAAAGTATCGCCGCATCGACGCCCAAAATCTCCACGGGTTGGATCGTCACCTCGCTAGCAGCGCGATAGTCGCGACACAGGCTCAAAAAATCGCCTGCCCTCTCGCGCACCGCCATGTATTGCGGCAGGTAGCGCCCCGCCTGGCGCATCATCCAAATGGGCGTGTATGGGGTCTCTTTGCCGAAGCATGCGTCGATGAAAACCATTTTTATCCTTTAAATTTACTCAAAATATACAAAGCCAAACAAACCGCGAAGATAGCCCCTGCGAGCAAAAGCATATCCAAAGGGGTAGTAAAATAGGTGTGCAAAATTCTCTTGAAAAAATCCACTACGAGCACCATTATGATGACGCTGCCGAGTTTGTGCTTCAGCTCATCCAGCGAAGCGATCTTTAAAACTTGTAAATTTAGATCCACAAACTCGTCAATAAACAGCTCATAAATTCCAAATACGAAGATTAGCAGCACGATGGCGACCAGATACAGATCGATCGCAGTTATTATTTCGCTTAAAATGCCAATGTAAAGCGCTCGCTCGCTCTGCGGGGCTAGGAAAAATTCCACGATTTTATAAAGCGCCGAGCCGATTTCGTAGCTTGCCATCACAAATATCGTCGCACTAGCCGCAACACAAAAAATAACAGGCAGAAGCGTTAGAGACTTGCTACAAAGCAAAAATTTTTCAAATATAGCTTTCATTTCTTCCTTAAATTTTAATTCGAGACTAGCCGCTTCGCAAACGAATGTATAAATTTAAAAGCCGCTCTATGCCGAAGCGCCCTTTTAAATTTACGCTCGTTTACAATCGCGTAAATTTATCTCTTTTGATCGCGCCCGTTTGAGTCTTTAAAATTTTGCGCCCGATTAAAAGCGCAAAATTTCAGCTCGCGGTCTTAAATTTTAACTAGACCAATTTGCAAATTTTATTCGCCGGTCTTCGGTGCCGAAACCGCGCGCGCAACCGTATCCACGCACAAAGGCTCGGCAACTCTGCTAAATTTATCTTACTTGTCTTGCTGCATATCGATCCAGCGAAGCGCGATGCGCACGGCGTTCGTAGCCGCTCCGACGCGGATTTGATCGGCGCTGCACCAAAGATGCAGAATTTTATCGTCGAAATTGTCCCTGCGGAGCCTGCCGACGTAGGTTTCGTTCGTATCGCTCGAAAGCAGCGGCATCGGGTATTGCTTTTTGCTTGGATCGTCTGCAAGCACGATACTAGGCGCGTTTTTTAGAATTTCGCGCACGCGGCTAATCTCGAAATCCTTTTTAAATTTTATCGTGATCGCCTCGCTGTGGCTGCGAAGTACCGGCACGCGCACGCAGGTAGCCGAAACGGCGAAGTTTTTATGCAAAATTTTCTGCGTTTCGTTCACCATCTTCATCTCTTCTTTGGTGTAGTCGTTGTCCAAAAATACGTCGATGTGCGGGATGACATTCATCGCGATCTGATGCGGGAAAACCTTCGGCTCGCACTCATCAAGCTTAAAAGCGAAAAACTGCTGCAGCTGCTCTACAAGCTCGCTCATACCCTCTTTACCTGCACCGCTCGTCGCCTGGTAGGTGCTTACATCTACGCGCTCGATATCAAACGCGTCATCAAGCGGCTTAAGAATTTGAACCATCTGGATAGTTGAGCAGTTTGGATTAGCGATGATGCCTGTCTCTTCCCATAGCTTTATATCCTGAGGATTACACTCGGGCACTACGAGCGGGACATTTTCTTGCATACGAAAGTGGCTCGTGTTATCTATCACCACTGCGCCGCTTGCCGCAGCAAAAGGCACGTAATGCGCCGAAATGGAGCCGCCCGCGCTAAAAAACGCGATGTCGATCTCGTTTTCGTCGAAGGTGCTGTCTGTTAGCTCCCTCACGATGTATTCTTTGCCGCGGAATTCCACCTTCTCGCCCGCGCTCTTTGCGCTTGCAAGCGGCAGTATGTCCTTTACAGGGAAGTTCATCTCGTCTAAGACGCGCAAAATCTCCTCGCCTACGGCGCCGGTAGCGCCTACGATGGCGATATTGTAACTACTCATCCTCTCCTCCTTTTAAAATTTCATCGCTAGGGCCGTCGCTCTGCGAATCTTTGCTATCTAAATTTGAATTTAATAAATTTTCATCCTGTGCAAGCTCATCCGCTTCGCCCTCGTCGCCCTCCTCGGCTTTCGGGCAGGTCGCGATGCTCACGACGTCGTCGCCCTCGACATTTACGACGATGACGCCGCTGGTGTTGCGGCCCGCTTTGCGGATGCTTTGCATATCTACGCGGATCATCTTGCCGCTGGTGGTTAGCGCCATGAGATCCATCTCCTCATCGACCATCACGACGCCGATGAGCTCGCCCGTGCGGTTGGTGAGCTTCATGCAGATGACGCCCTTGCCGCCGCGGTTTGTGAGGCGATACTCGCTCGCGGTGGTGCGCTTGCCGATACCCTTTTGGCTCACGCTTAAAATTTCTTGCATATCGCTTAGAATAAACGCGGCGCCGATGACCTCGTCGCCTTTTTCTTTAAATTTAATCCCCTTTACGCCGCGAGCGATGCGCCCCATCTGGCGAATTTTATTTAGATTAAATTTAAGGCACATTCCCTTTTTCGTAGCGATGAAGAGCATATTTTCGTTAGCGCTTTGCGGCTCGCCATCTTGCACGCCCTCGCCTTGCGAAATTTCATCTGAAATTTCATCCTCGCTTCCCTCTAAAATATCCTGTTCGGTCTGCTCTAAAACTTCCTCAGCCTCGCCGCCGTCCAGATCGTCGCCGCTTAGAGCGCCTCCTTTGTAGTTTTGCATCTCCTCGGCGCTATTTGGAGCGATGAGCGCAGTCACCAGAGTATCGTCCTCATCTAGGCTGATAGCGCGGATGCCAAGTGAGCGGATGTTTTTAAACTCGCTTAAATTCGTACGTTTTACTATGCCGTTGCGAGTGAAAAATACGAGCGACTTGCTCGGATCAAAATCGGTCGTAGGGATGATCGCCATGATCTTTTCGTCCGCGCCGAGCTGGATTAGATTTACGACCGCCTTGCCCTTTGCGGTGCGCGAGCCCTCCGGAATTTTATAGACCTTAAGCCAGTAAAGCTGCCCGCGGTCGGTGATAAACATAAGCGTATCATGGGTGTTGGACGTAAAAAAGCTCTCGATGAAGTCGTCATCGTACGTCGTAACCGCCACGCGCCCCTTGCCGCCGCGCTTTTGCTTCTCGTAAGTCTTGCTAGGCACGCGCTTGATGTAGCCGCGGTGAGTGATCGTAACGACCATATTTTCATTCGCGATGAGATCTTCGATGTCGATATCCTCGTAGTCATCGACGATTTCGGTAATTCGCGGGCATTTAAATTTATCCTTGATCTCCAAAAGCTCATCTTTGATGATCCCTTCGATTAGCTCCTCGCTCTTTAAGATCGCATCAAGCCGCTTTATCTCGGCTAAAATTTCTTTTAGCTCCTCCTCGATCTTTTCACGCTCAAGTCCCGTTAGGCGGCTTAGCCTCATATCTAAAATCGCGCCCGATTGCGCCTCGCTGAGGCCGAATCTGCTCATTAAATTTTCGCGCGCGACGTTGGTATCGGCGGAGTTTCTAATCACGTCGATCACTTCGTCGATATTATCTAGCGCAATCTTTAAACCCTCTAAGATGTGCGCTCTAGCGCGCGCTTTTTGAAGCTCAAAAATCGTGCGGCGGATGATGACGGTTTTTCTGTGGTTCAAAAACAGCTTCAAAAGCTCTATCAGCGTGAAAATCTTCGGCTCTTTGCCGTCGATTGCAAGCATTATCACGCCGAAGGTCGCCTCCATCGTGGTTTGCTTAAATAGATTATTCAGCACGATCTCGCTCATCGCATCGCGTTTAAGCTCGATTACTACGCGAATTCCGTCGCGATCGCTCTCGTCGCGCACCTCAGAGATGCCCTCGATCTGTTTTTCTTTTACGAGATCCGCGATCTGCTCGATCAGGCGCGCTTTATTGGTCTGATACGGCAGCTCGTCGATTACGATGACGTCTTTACTAGCCTTTTTTTCGATATGGGTCTTAGCGCGAATTTTAACTCGCCCTCTGCCCGTTTTATACGCCTCGATGATCCCTTTTTTGCCGTAAATTATGCCGCCGGTCGGAAAATCAGGGCCCTTGATCTCGCCCATTATCTCCTCTAGGCTTGCGTTTTTATTCTCAAGTAGTATCAAAAGACCGCCCACGAGCTCATCTAGGCTGTGCGGCGGGATATTCGTCGCCATTCCAACGGCGATTCCGCTCGAGCCGTTAAGCAGCAAATTCGGCACGCGCGCAGGCAGGACGTCGGGTTCGTTCAGGCTCTCGTCGTAGTTCGGCACGAAATCGACCGTCTCTTTATCCAGGTCTTTTAGCAGTTCCTCGGCTAGCGGCGTCATACGCGCTTCGGTATACCTCATCGCCGCCGCGCCGTCGCCGTCGATCGAACCGAAGTTGCCTTGACCGTCGACGGAAGGAATTCTCATCGAAAAGCTCTGCGCCATTCGCACGAGCGCATCATAAACGGCGGTATCGCCGTGCGGATGGTATTTACCGATGACGTCTCCTACTATACGGGCGGATTTTTTGTAAGGCTGGCGAGAGCCCACGCCAAGATCGTTCATCGCATATAAAATTCGCCTATGCACCGGCTTTAGACCGTCTCTGGCATCCGGCAGTGCACGACCGATGATGACGCTCATCGAGTAATCAAGATAGCTGGTCTTGATTGATTCTTCGACGTCGATATCGATGATTTCTTGATTTTCAAACATATTTGATTGCATAAATATCCTTTTAAATTTTAAAGCGCGATTATAGCGAATTATTCTTTTGCATTAGCTAAAACCAAGCCGCACACGGGCATAAAGCCGCCATCGATCAAGCTCTCGCGCGCTTGCAGCATGCTAAGACCCGAGGTGATGATGTCGTCTACTAGGATCACGGGGAATTTCGGCGGGGTTAAAATTTTAAAATTTCGCTTGTGTTTTAGGCGAAATTCCAAACTCTGCCCGCTGTATTTGACGCGATTTTGCGCGCGCAGGCAGTGAAATTTAGGCTCGATTAGCTCGCTTTTTAGCGCGCGGGCTAAGATCGCCGTGTGCGAATAGCCACTGCGTATGTCATCATCCAGCGGCACGGCATTAAATTTAAAAACCCCGTCCGTTGTTTTAAATGCTTCGTAATTTTGCGGATTTGCTGAAATTTCGCGCCGCAGATGAAGCGGGAATTTCGCTAGACTTAAAGAGGCTATACGCGCAAGCACCGCAGCGCCGTATTCGTGATGTTTAGAAAGTATGAGCTCTCGAATTTCGGAGTAGCCGTAGTAGTAAAACACGCTAAAGCCCTCCACCTGCCGCATACTTAGGCGGCATTCGGCTAAATTTGCGGCGCAGGCGGCGCAGATCGTGCGCAGGCTAAACGCGCCGCAATTTACGCAGCGCATCTAAAGCGTCAAGATGATTTGATCGGCGGATTTTTTGACGATGTCGCCAAGCAAGCTTTGCACAAAAGGATTAAGCGATCTGGCCGTGCGAAGCGCCGTAAATTTGCTCTGATCCTGCGCTACGCGCTTGGTCGTGGTTTGGCTGCCCTGCACTATCGCAATCGCGACCTCGCCTCTTGCGCTCATATTTTCCTTCGAGTAGCCGTTGATCGCTGCCGAGATGCTTCTAATATTTACGGTTACGATATTCGGGCTTGCCGGATCGATCTTTACGCCGCGAGCCTCAAGCTCCGCGCGCAAAGCCTTATCGAACCACGCCGAGAGATTGTTTTTTAAAAGCACCTCATCGACCAGCTTGCCGTCGTTATCGTTGATGACGGCGATTACCATCTGATTTTCGCGCTGATCGTTGATCGCGTTGATATTTACCGACTTGCCGCTTACGGTCTGATCGGCCTTAGAGAGATACGGATTTAGGCTGATGACGCTGCTGGTTTGCGAGCAGGCGACAAAAAATAGCGCGAATACGCCGATTAAAAATTTTTTCATTTTTATCCTTTTTCTGAAATTCGGGCGCATTGTAGCACTAAATTTAAAATTTATAGATTTTTTTGTATCATTGTAAGATCAAAGGAGAAATTTTGCAAGCACTCGCTTTAAAATACAGACCCAAAAGCTTCGAGCAGCTCATCGGTCAAGATGCCGTCGCCAAAAGCCTCGCATACGCGCTGGATTCGGGCAGGCTGAGCCACGCATATCTTTTCAGCGGACTTCGCGGCAGCGGTAAAACTTCGACGGCTAGGATTTTTGCCAAAGCGCTTTTATGCGATAAAGGCCCTACCGGCAAGCCGTGCGAGATCTGCGATAACTGCGTAATGGCAAACGAGGGGCGCCACATCGACATTATCGAGATGGACGCCGCCAGCCACCGCAAGATCGACGATATCCGCGAGCTTATCGAGCAGACGAAGTATCATCCCGCAAGCGCGCGCTTTAAAATTTTCATCATCGACGAGGTACATATGCTCACCAAAGAGGCCTCCAACGCGCTTTTAAAGACGCTTGAGGAGCCGCCTAGCTACGTAAAATTTATCCTTGCGACCACAGATCCGCTCAAGCTTCCAGTCACCGTGCTATCGCGCACGCAGCACTTTCGCTTTAAGCCGATCGCTAAAAGCGCCGTCGTAGCGCATCTAGAGCAAATTTTAAAAACCGAAAACATCGCTTACGAAGAGGGCGCGCTTGAAATTCTAGCTCGCAGCGGCTCTGGCTCGCTACGAGACACGCTCACGCTCCTCGATCAGGCGATTATCTTTAGCCGCGAAGGCATCACGCAGCGCGCGATCGCCGATATGTTGGGCCTGCTCGATCCCGCTAAAATCGGCGAAATTTTAGACGTCGTGTTGCGCCAGGACCGCGCGGGCGCGATCGAGATCATCAAAGAGGTCGAAAACTATAACGCCGAGACGATAATCGACGAGATGATCGCAAATTTAAAGGATAAATTCCTGCGCCGAGACGCGAAATTTAGCCTGCTGATGTACGAGCGGTTTTTCCGCATTTTAGCGGGCGCTAAGAGCATGCTCGCCATCAGCCCGGACAACACCTACGCGATCTCTATGATGATTTTTATGATGATGGAGGCGGTAAATCTGCGCGAGATCGACGAGCTCATAGAGGTCGGAAGATCCTTGGATCAGGGCGAGGGCTATGCTTCTGCTTCGGCGCCTAATTTAAACGCGCAAAACTCCGCGCTGAATTTTAGATCGAATTCCAATCAAGGCGCGGCATTTGCGCCAAATAGTGAGCCAGGCGGCGCGGCTTTTGCACCGAGCGACCAGGGTAGCGCGACAAGCGGCGTGCCTAGCTTTACTGCGAGCGCAAAACGTCCCGCAAGCTCGGTGCAAAACTCCGGTGCGGCAAAACAGAGCCCTGACGCAAACGACGAGATCAAACCTGGCGCAGCGGTACAGGCGCAAAATTCTAACTCTTCCATCAAAGCGGGTGCTCAAAATGAAATTTACGAGAATTTTTTAGCTAAAATTTACGACCGCGATTACGATCTGGGCGAGAAATTTAGCAAGTGCGTGGAATTTTTAAAATTTGAACGCGGCACGCTGTATCTGCTCTCGCGCGCGCAGGGGCAGGACAGAGAGTACCTGCGCAAGGGCTCGCGAGCGATAAATAGCGTGTTAAAATCACTCTTCGGCGAGAGCGCGGCCATCAAGATTGAGCAGGGCGCGCCGCAAAACGGCGATGATCCCGCCCAAAGCGAGTGCGATCGGAATTCCGCAGGTGGCACAACCGCTACACAAAGCAAGAATTATACGCAAGGCGCGACTTTCGAATCCGGCGCCGATACTGCGCGCCCGAGAAATTCGACCTCACAAAGCCCTGTAAATTCCGCGTCGCAAAATTTTACTGAAAGCTCAATCTCTAGCAGCGTGCAAGAAAATCCCGAATCTACGCAAACGGGCGAGCAAGATCATAGGAATTTAACTGGCGCGCAAGAGAGCGAGCAGAGCTGTGCACCGCAAATAAATTCCGCCGCAGATGAGGCGCAAGCCGCAAAATTGCAAACGGATGCGGGAAGAAATTCCGAGCAGCAAAATTCGAAAAATTCTACTACGCAAAATTCTGCACAGCGAAATTCCGCGACGAATTCCAATTCGCAAAATTCCGCTTCAAATTCTAAGCTGCAAAATTCCGAAATTTCTTCAGGAGATGACGGCGGGGAGAAAGACGATCTGTTAAGATCCACCGATCCGCAAAACTACGCCGCAAAGCCCCGCGATACGAGCAAGAGCGTGCACGCCGCCAAGGCAGGCCTCGCCGAGCTCGCAAACGGCGCGCAGGACGGCAAGGAAATTTT